>CAYXJH010000173.1:0-6851 GCA_964465415.1 uncultured Gemmatimonadaceae bacterium | reverse complement strand
TCCGCGCCCGCCTACGTTGTCCCTCCCGGCGTTGGGCGTTATCATCCCGGTCTAACAGCTTTCCCCTCACCGGTTTCCGTCAGACGCAGGAACACATGACGCGGCACTCCCATCACCGCTTCCTCCAGGCGCTCGGACCCCCCCGGCTTGTTTGCCTGGCCGTAACCGTGCTGGCCGTGGCCGTCCCGGCTCTGGCACCGTCTTCCTTGTCGGCGCAGACGGTGCCCGGGGACACGGCCGAGCTCCGCCGCATGGCCGAGCAGCGCGGGATGAGTCCGGGGATGGATCAGGAGGATATCGTACGGCAGCTGCGCCAATCCGGAATGACGCGGAGCCAGGTCCAGGCGCGGCTCCAGCAGATGGGGTACGACTCGAGGCTGGCGGACCAGTACTTCGATGCGATGGAGCGGGGCCGGGAGTTGGATCCGAGGCAATCGCCGCCGGACGAGCTGATCGAGGCGCTGGAACGCATGGGCATGACGCTTCGAGCCGAGCCGGACTCGCTGGAGATTGTGCTCGACTCGCTACGCGCGGACTCGGTGATGCGGGAAGCCGAGCGGACGCGGATCTTCGGGAAGACGTTGTTCGCCCGCTCGACGGCCCAGTTCGAGCCGGTCCTGACCGGCCCCGTGAGCCGGGACTACCGGCTCGGCCCTGGTGATGAGGTCTGGCTGCTGTTGACGGGTGACGTGGAGCGGTCGTACCCGCTGAACGTGACGCGGGAGGGGTTCCTCATCATTCCGCAGGTGGGACAGGTCCCGGTCAACGGTTTGACCCTGGCCGAGCTGGAGGACCGGCTGTACACGCACCTGGGCCGCGCCTACTCCGGCGTCCGCCGAGGCCCAGAAGCAACGACGCGGTTCCAGGTCTCGCTCGGCCAGCTCCGTACGAGCCACGTGTTCGTGGTCGGTGAGGTGGAGCGGCCGAGCGGGTACCAGGTGAGTCCGATGGCCCGGGTCTTCAACGCGCTGTACCAGGCGGGCGGGCCGAACGAGACGGGCAGCTTCCGCCGGGTGATCGTCCGCCGCGACGGCCGGACCGTGGCCGAGGTGGACCTCTACCCGTACCTCCTGGCGGGCGAGTCCGCGCAGGACGTTCGCCTCGAGCAGGGCGACATGGTGTTCGTGCCGGTGGCCGGACCGCGGGTCACGGTCGAGGGGGCGGTGCGACGGGAGGGGGTCTACGAGATGAAGCCGGGCGAGGGCCTGCGTGAGCTGTTGGGGTTCACCGGTGGCGTCCGGCCCGAGGCCGTGCTCCAGCGGGTTCAGATCGACAGGATCGTGCCACCCTCACTGCGCGAGCCAGGCCGTGACCGGACGTTGATCGACGTGGACGTGGTGGCGCTGGCCGCCCACGACGGGCCTCCGATTCCAATGGAGGACGGGGACATCGTCACGCTGTTCTCCGTCTCGGACGAGCGCCGGAACCGGGTCGCTGTGACGGGCGGCGTCCGCCGGCCAGGCCGCTACGAGTGGCGTGCAGGGATGACGCTGGCCGACCTGCTGGCCCGGGCGGATGGCCTCGACGAGGGCGCATACACACAACGTGCGCTGATCTATCGGCTGCAGCAGGACCGGAGCCGGGCGATGCTCCGGGCGTCGCTGGACGGCCCGGATCCGGCCCGCCTCGTGCTGGCGGACCGGGACTCGGTGGTGGTGCTCAGGGAGGATAGCCTCCGGTTACCCCTGACGGTTTCGATCCACGGGTTCGTGAGGGAGCCGGGCGAGTACCCCCTGGCCCGGGACATGTCGCTACGCGACCTGGTCCTGGCCGCAGGCGGGTTCGCCGAAGGGGCGAACGTGACGGCGGCGGAGGTAGCCCGGCCTGCGGACCCGCTGAACCGCGGCGCCCGGACCGCCGAGGTACACGAAGTCCCGCTCGCCGAGCCCGTTGGCAACCCGAGCGCAGGCGGGCACACCGGCACGGACGGGGTCCCACGCTGGCGCTCCGAGTCCGAGGAGTTCGTGCTGCTGCGCGGCGACCGGGTCTACGTCCGGCGCGGCCCCGGTTTCGAGGCTGCGCGGACGGTGAGGATCACGGGCGAGGTCCTGATGCCGGGCGAGTACGAGCTGGACTCCCGACACTCGCGTATCAGCGACGTGATTCGTCGCGCCGGCGGGATAACAGGCGAGGCGTATCCCGAGGGCTTCGCCATCGTCCGGGACGAGAGGGTGATCGCCGGCGACCTCACGAGCGCGCTTCGTGACCCGGGCGCCCGGGGCAACATCATCCTGGAGGCGGGCGACAGCCTCCACGTGCCCGCCTATGATGGCACGGTCACCGTGACCGGCGCCGTCCTGCTGGAGGCCACGGTGCTCTACCACCAGGGCCGATCGTTGAACGACTACATCAGCCGGGCCGGCGGCTTCGCGGACAACGCGAACCGCAAACGGGTGGTCGTGACGTACGCAAACGGTGAGCGGCAGGTCGTCGATCGGTTCCTGCTCTTCTCCCGCTCTCCCCGCATCGCGCCGGGAAGCACGATCTTCGTCCCGACTCTCCCCGCGTCGGAGCTGCGTGGCATCGACTGGGGCGACGTTATCGGTCGGAGCACCGCGGTCATGACCGCCTTCGCGACGTTGTACCTGGCCCTGAACCGGTAGAACGGGCGCGTTGCCCGGGCGGCCATGATCGACCTGCTGATCCTGGGGGCGAACGGCCAGTTGGGCCGTGACCTGGCCGCTGCGGCGGGACCGGATCACCACGTGACCGCCCTGACTCGTGCCGACGTCGACGTTTCCGACTCCGTAGCCGGTCGCCGTGCGCTGGCGAGCATCCGATGCGACATCGTCGCCAACTGCACGGCGTTCAATGACACGGCCGGCGCGGAGGCCGACCCCGCGGCCGCGTTCCGCGTGAACGCCCACGCGGTGGAGTGGCTCGCGGGGTGGGCCAGGGAGCGGGGCGCGCGCTTCGTACACGTAAGCACGGACTACGTGTTCGCTGGAGACACCGATCGACCCTACCGGGAGACGGACGCACCTTCCCCCATCAACGTGTACGGCGCGTCCAAGCTCATGGGGGAAGCCCTGGCCCGGCGGGCTCACCCGGACGGTGCGCTGGTCGTTCGCACGGCGTCGCTGTTCGGCGTCGCCGGGATCGAGCCAGGGCGGGGGAATTTCGTCGAAACGATCATCGCGGCGGCCGAGGCCGGCGGCCCGGTCCGCGTCGTCGACGATGTCACGATGTCCCCGACCGCTACGGCTGATCTGTCGGACGCGATCCTGGCGCTGCTCCTGCGTGACGCGGCGCCCGGGATCTACCACGTAGCGAACCAGGGTCGGGCGACGTGGTACGAGTTGGCGCGGGCCGTCGCCGAGTACGCAGGGCTCACCGCGCCTATCGAGGCAGTGTCATCGTCCGAGTATCCCTCGACGATCAGGCGGCCGGCGTTCAGCGTTCTCGACACCACACGGTCGGATGCCATAACCGGCGGCCTGCCTTCGTGGCAGTCCGCGCTCCGGCGCTACGTTGCGGCGCGGGCCGCTTCGACTCGCACCGAGGTGGGCGGAGGACACGGCCATGGCGGGTGAGACCGTGCTGGTTACGGGTGGCGCCGGCTTCATCGGCTCGGAGCTGGTGCGGCAGCTCATCGGCGAAGCCGAAAGCCGTGTCGTGAACGTCGATCGATTGACGTACGCGGCCAATCCGGACTCCCTGCGCGAAGTCGCCGCCCACCCACGCTACCACTTCGAGGAGGTGGATATCGCGGACGGACCCGCGTTGAGGCGCGTGTTCGAATCGTACGAGCCGACGGCGGTCGTGCACCTCGCGGCAGAGTCCCACGTGGACCGCTCGATCGACGGCCCCACCGACTTCGTGCGGACCAACGTCCTGGGCACGTTCCACTTGCTGGAGGAGTCCCGGCGTCACTGGAGGCGGCTGGACGCCGCCCGGCGGGATGCGTTTCGATTCGTGCACGTCTCAACGGACGAGGTCTTCGGATCCCTCGGCCCAAGCGGCAGCTTCCGACCGGACTCGGCCTACGACCCCAGCTCGCCCTACTCGGCCACGAAGGCGGGGGCCGACCACCTTGCCCGGGCCTGGCACCGGACCTACGGTCTGCCCGTCATGGTGACGAATTGCTCCAACAACTACGGCCCCTACCAGTTCCCGGAGAAGCTGATCCCGCTGATGATCCTGAAGGCGCTGGCCGGCGAGCGACTGCCCGTGTACGGCACGGGCGCGAACGTGCGCGACTGGCTCCACGTGACTGACCACGTTGGTGCGCTGCGGCGCGTCCTCGAGCTCGGGGACGTGGGTAGTACCTACCTGGTGGGGGGCCATGGTGAGCGCCGGAACCTGGACGTGGTCCTCGCCATCTGCGACATCGTCGACGAGCTGGCGCCGGGCACCGATGCCGTATCCCGCCGGCACCTGGTCGAGTTCGTGGAGGACCGGCCCGGCCATGATCTGCGTTACGCGATCGACGCCTCCCGGACGGAGCAGGAGCTTGGCTGGGCGCCACAGCTGACGTTCGAGGCGGGCCTCCGCTCCACGGTGCAGTGGTACCTCGACAACCGATGGTGGTGGGAGCGAGTGCAGTCGGGCGAATATCGGGGCGAGCGCCTCGGACTGGCGGGCGAGTCATGAAGGGGATCATTCTGGCCGGCGGCGCGGGAACGCGGCTGCACCCGGTGACCCGCGTGGTGAGCAAGCAGCTGCTCCCGGTCTTCGACAAGCCCATGGTGTATTATCCGCTCACTACGCTCATGCTGGCCGGGATCCGCGACATCCTGCTGATCTCGACGCCCGCGGATCTGCCGCGATTTCGGGAGCTGCTCGGGGACGGATCGCAGTGGGGGCTCAGCTTCTCGTTCGCGGAACAGCTTCGACCCGAGGGTCTTGCCCAGGCGTTCATGATCGGCGCCGAGTTCATCGGTGGGGGTTCGGTCGCTCTTGTGCTGGGCGACAACATTTTCTACGGCCACTCCCTGAGCCGGGTGCTTCGGGAAGCGGCAGACCGAACGCGGGGTGCCACGATCTTCGGATATCACGTTCGCGATCCCGAGCGGTACGGTGTCGCCGAGATCGATGACTCCGGATCCGTCGTCGGGATCGAGGAAAAGCCCGCCGATCCCCGCTCCAACTATGCCATCACCGGCCTCTATTTCTACGACAATGACGTGGTCGGGATCGCGGCCGGTCTGAAGAAGTCCGCCCGGGGCGAGTACGAGATCACGGACGTGAACATGGAATACCTCCGTCGGGGTGCACTGCGGATGGAAATCCTCGGCCGCGGCTACGCCTGGCTCGATACGGGGACCCACGAATCCCTCCATGAGGCGTCCGCGTTCATCCAGACCATCGAGGCACGGCAGGGCTTGAAGGTGGCCGTGCCCGAGGAGGTAGCGTTCCGGATGGGTTGGATCGACAATAATGCGATTCGTCACCTGGCCGCTACAATGCCCCACAGCGGGTACGGCGAGTACCTCATCAGTTTGCTCGACAATCCAGCCGTATGGAAGTGATCGAAACGGCCCTGCCCGGCGTCCTCCTGATCCGGCCGCGCGTGTTCCGCGACGATCGGGGCACCTTCATCGAGACGTGGCGGAGCGCGCGGTACGTGGAATACGGAATCCCCTCCGGATTCGTCCAGGACAACGTGGCGACATCGAGCAAAGGGGTGCTACGGGGGCTTCACTACCAGTACCCGCACCCGCAGGGCAAGCTGGTGATGGCGCTGCACGGGGAGGTGTTCGATGTGGCGGTGGACCTCCGGCGGGGGTCACCCACGTTCGGTCAGTGGGTGAGCGAGGTGTTGTCGGCCGAAAGGGCGTGGCAGCTCTGGATACCGGAAGGGTTTGCCCACGGATACGTGGTGTTGTCCGAGTCCGCAACGGTGGCATACAAGGCCACCCGGGAATACGATCCCGAGGCCGACGCGGCGGTGCGTTTCGACGATCCGTACCTCGGTGTAAAATGGCCCGACATGGGGGGGTTCACGGTCTCGTCCAGGGATCGGTTGGCGCCGACCCTGGCAGCGACACCGACAAGCAGACTCCCTCCATTCAACGGCTGACGCTCGACGATCTCGGGCGACTCCGGTTGCCCAGACTGCCATGGCCGTGCCCCGGTGCCTATCGCAAGATCCGGCCATGGCTAGACTCGGGATCCGTGAATGGCCCGTCCGGGAACGGCCGCGGGAGCGTCTGCACGCGGCAGGCCCCACGGCCCTGTCCGTCCGCGAGCTTCTTGCCATCCTCGTCGGAAGCGGCAGCGAGGGCCGGACGGCGGTGGACGTGGCAGGAGAGCTGCTTTCAGCCGCCGATGGGTCGCTTCGCCGACTCTCAGCACTGACCGCGAGCCAGCTCGAAGGCATTCCCGGTGTCGGACTTGCTGTCTCGGCACGGGTCGCCGCGGCTCTGGAGCTGGGCCGCCGCATGGCACGCGAAGGCCCCGCCGAGCGGCCAAGGATCGGTGGCCCCCGGGACGTATACGAACGGTGTGCGCCCACCATGCGAGACCTGGCCCACGAAGAGTTCCGCGTGCTGCTATTGAATACACAGCACGCCGTCACTCGAGAGGTCACCGTTACCCGGGGCGTACTGGACGGCTCCGTCGTGCACCCGCGCGAGGTGTTCAAGCAAGCGATCGGTGAAAGCGCCGCTGCAATCCTCCTCGTGCACAACCACCCGTCCGGTGACCCCACGCCATCCGCCGAGGACCGGGCGGTGACCCGACAGCTCGCCGGCGCCGGCGCGATCGTCGGAATCCCCGTCCTGGACCACGTGGTCATCGGTGACGGGCGTTACGTGTCGTTCGTGGAGGCGGGGATGCTGGACCCGTGACCCGTGACCCGGGACCCGAGACCCGAGACCCGAGACCCGAGACCCGAGACCCGAGACCCG
>CAYXJH010000172.1:0-6860 GCA_964465415.1 uncultured Gemmatimonadaceae bacterium | reverse complement strand
TGGCGATCGCCCGGCGCAGCGCCGGCGTGCCGGCGGCCGGCGTGTACCGGGTGTGCCCGGCCCGTATCGCCGCGATCGCCGCGTCGCAGATGAACGACGGCGTCGGGAAATCCGGCTCACCCGCGCTGAGGTCGATGATGGCGCGGCCTCGCGCCTTGAGCTCGCGGGCCAGGGCGGACACGGCCAGCGTAGCGGACGGCTGGAGCTGCCGCACGTTCTCGCTGAACGGTTGGGCGATCTGACTGGACATGATGAGAGGCCCCGGGTGCGAGGGATCACGTCGAGCCAAGATGATGGCAGGGCGGACACGCCCGCAAGCGGGGCCGTCGGCGTCGACGGGCAGGGGGATGGGGCCCACACGTCCAGCGGACCCCGGACCTGCAACGTCCTGTAAGACTATGGCGGACCACGAGTTCCGCTGGCTACATTGAGATGCGCCATGCCACGTCTCCTGATGTTCCACGACTTCGCCAGCGCGTTCTGCCGCGCCGCACTGCCGGTCGTCCGCGAGGCGGCCGCGGGGGCCGGCCTCGACCTGGCGCTGGTGCCGTTCGAGCTATTCCCTGCTCCGACCCTCCTGCCGGAGCCCGCGGATGTATTGGCGTCCGAGCTGGAGGCGGTGACGCCGTGGACCGCCGAGAGGGGGCTCATGTTGAAGTTGCCGTCGCGAACGCCGCGCACCCGGAAGGCGCACGAGGCGGTCGCGTTCGCGCGGGACAACGGGTTGGAGCTCGCTATGGCCGAGGCGATCTACGACGCGTTGTGGAATCGTGGCCTGGACATCGGACGGCTGGATGTGCTCGGTGAGCTCGGCGAGGAGATCGGTTTGGACGGCGCGGCCCTGCACGTGGCTCTGGGTGTGGACCTGCACGGCGATGCGGTGGCGGACGCGCAACGGGCCGCCGAGGCTTCCGGGATCGAGAGCGTCCCGACGCTCCGCTTCGGGGAGTCCGAGCTGGTGGGCCTGGCGCGGCCCCCCGACCTGGCGGCCTGGCTCATATCGCGGGGCGGCTGACCCTTGCCACGGAACCTGCGGCCGATCACCTTCGGTTCCGCGGATCTGTCATCAAGAAAGGGATCATGGCTTCGTACATGCGATATACGGCGATGGGCGGTGCTGAGGCCGTGCGGTTGGCGGCGGAGTATCTGAAGTCCCGGATCCCGCTGGAGGTCGAGGCGCAGGATCACCATTCGGTCACTCTCAGCGGAGGCGACGGCACGGTGACGATCAAGGCGCACGGGCACGGCATGGAAACCGAGGTGGTGGTGACGACGGACCAGCTCCGGACGTCCCGGATCGACATCGAGGCGCAGCACTACCTCAACCAGCTTCCCTATCAGCCCGAGGACCGCCAGCGGGTCTGACCCGGTCGAGCAGACGGCGGACACGATCGGCGTCCACACCGCACCCGGCCACGCCACCCACCTGAAGTGAGGATCCGACGATGATGCCGTCGGCAGCCTCGAGAGAGGCCGCGACGGTATGCTCCGTCACGCCGCTGCCGATCAGAAGGTGCGCGTCGGGCAGAACGGTACGTAGCCCTCCGAGCTCGGCGTGATCGGCGGGCTCTCCGGTCCGGGCTCCCGAAACGATGAGAGCGTCGGCTCGACCTCGTTCCCATGCATCCCGGGCCGCGCGCTCGAGGGTGAGCCCGGGCGGAGGCGCCGCGTGCTTGACCAGGACGTCGGCGAGGATGGCGACGTCGGGTGCCAGCCGCTCGCGGATCCGCAGGGTCCGGTGGGCTTCGCCCTCGATCCAGCCCTGATCCGTGTACATGCCACCGGTGTGGACGTTGACCCGGATGAACGCCGCTCCCGTGGCAGCCGCCACGGCGAGGGCGGCCGCGGCGTCATTGCGGAGTACGTTGACGCCCACCGGCCGATCCGTCACCTGACGAACGGCGAGAACCGCGGCGGTGAGGGCGGCCACGGTCTCGGCGGGGACGGGGCCGGGGTGGAACGGCGTGTCGCCGTAATTCTCTACGAGGATCGCGTCCACGGGGCCGGCGTGCAGCGCGCCGGCATCGGAGCGGGCCCGGTCCAGCACCGTGGCCATGGTCCCGCCCCAGCCAGGCGCGCCAGGGAGCGGCGGGAGGTGCACCATCCCGATGATGCCGCGGGGTGACGTGCGTCGGGTCGTCGGGTCCCGTCCGGTCATCCCGCCCGCCCCCGCGGGCGGGTGCTCACCGTCCGGCCGCCGGGATCTGGAGCGTCTGGCCCGCGTAGATCCGGCTACCGGCGAGACGGTTCGCTTCCTTCAGCGAATCGACGTCGACGCCATGGCGGCGGGCGATGGTCCACAGGCTGTCGCCTCGCCGCACCTGGTACTGGATCACCGAGGCGGATGCGAGACGGACCTGCGGGCCGGCGCCCAGGGCCTGCACGTACCGGGCGTACTGCCGCGGGAACACCGACACGTGGTAATGGGGCGGCCGACGCTCGCGGGTCGCGCTCAGGACTCCCTGGCGCTCGAGGGACAGGAGGGTCGTTTCGAGCCAGCGGCGGCAACTGGCCCGCTGGCTCACGCGCAGGTCGATGGCCATCCCCGTGGGGTGGACCGAGCGCGACGACGCATTGGCCGGCTGGGCGTTCAACGGTCGCGTGAGGCTGGTGACCACAAGCTGCTCGCCGCATGCTGCCCTGTACTGTGCGCTCAAGCGCTCGATGAACAGTTTGACCTCGGGTCGGGCATACGGGTGTGATACCCTGGCGAGCGCGTAGTTCGCGTTTCCAGGGACCCGCACCAGGTAGCCCTGCTCGGCGAAGCGTCGCACCTGGGCGCTGGTTCGCAGGAACGTGAAGTCGTGCTCCTGCGCGATCCGGTACTGGAGGGCAACCGCGGCGGGCGAGCCCCGTAGCGTCTGCGGCTGGGCGGGGAGGGCGAACAGCAAACAGATGATGCTCATCCCCGTAGTACGAAGCAGAATCCTCATCGACCCGCTGTTCAGGTTTCCGCGTTGTGGAAGCGAGGCCGAGCGGCCTTCAAGTCCATGGGCTGTGAGGGCTAAGCTTGCTCCGCCTCAGGTGTGGTGTCAAGAGGGTCGCCGCCCGACCGGGCCAGGCGGCGTCGCCTGGGCCCTACTCGCCCTACCTGCCGAGGCGGAACCGGGCGTCGGGGTGCCGCGATGCCATGAGCGTCGTTAGCGTGCCGAAGGCCAGGATCCAGACGACCGTAGCGACGCGCCAGCCCCCCACATCGAAACCGGCGGCCGACGGTCCGGCCGCCGTGACCTCGCGGACGGCTGGTTCCATCGCTCCCACGAGCGCGGCGACGACTCCCCACGTCGGGTCGATCATCGGCCGGGCGAGGATCTCGGCGAGCGGCTCCATGTCGAGTGACCGGGCGAGCATGGCCACAGCGAAGGGCACGAGGAAGAGGATGCCGAACATCCACACGATCGGACGATCGCTTGCAACCGTCAGGACCGAGATGGCGAGGTAGCCGATCAGTGGCGCCGTGAACAGGTTTAGCCAGGCCTCGACGGGCAGGGCACCAAGCTGCCAGGCGTTGCCGTCCAATGTGCCCAGCAGGAGCGCCACCGCGAGCAGCACGGCAACGACCGCCCAGAGCCAGCCGATGCCCGCTGCCACGCGAACCAGGGTGTGGACGTGACGGGGGACCGGCTGGGACCAGTGGTACAGGCGATGGCTCGGCCCCTCGTTGTGGAAGACCGCGAACGCCCAGACCGGGCCGGCCAGCAAGAGCCACCCCCAGAACGACAGGAGACGCGCGTTCTCGCCGGCGCTCCACGGCGGACCCGACAAGGCGAGGCCGCCCAGGAGGGCGACCAGGAGCATCAACGGTCGGCGCGTCAACCAGAGCAGGCGTAACTGGTTCGCGAAGGCCGCAGCTGCGCCGACTGGCTCGTGAGCACGGGCGGCGTGCAGGGTCGCTTCCATGGCTACCTCACCTCCGTGGGGGTTGAGACCCGCACCATCTCAGGGGTCAGCCGGTCCTGGTTCTCACGCATCGACAGTAACGCGATCGCCGCCTCTTCCAGCTTCAACGGCTCCACCTCCCGCACCGTCGCCCCGGAGCCGGTCAGCCGTTCCACGACCTCCCGCTCGCCACCCCATACCGTCCATGCCCGCTCCCGACCACGTCCGTCTCGGCGCACCACGCTGCCGTTCAGCTCGCCCGCGCCGGCCCAGTCGTCGGGAACCTGCAGCTTGTACCGGCGCAATCGGGTTCGCAGGACATCGCGGTGGAGCTGGGCGATCAGAACCCCATCCTTGAGCACACCCAGATGGTCGCCCAGCCCTTCGACTTCATAGACCAGGTGTGTCGATATCAGCAACGTCGACCCGTGGTCCGCGATGTGGTCCGATAGCAGCGACACCGTCTCCTCTCGCATCACCGGATCCAGTCCGTCGGTAGGCTCATCCAGCAGCAGGATCGGCGGGCGATGCGCCAGCGCCATGACCAGCTGGACCCGCCTCGCCTCTCCTTTCGACAGTTTGCCGAACTTCGTGTGGTCGCGAACGTCCAGTCGCTCGAGGAGGTGACGCGCGTAGGCATCGTCCCATCCGCTGCGATACGACCGGTGGAACGACAACACCTGCTGCACCGTCATCCAGCCGTAGCCCGCGTCCTGACGCTCCGGTACATGGCCGCACAGCGCCCGGACCCGGGCACCGTCCCGCACCGTGTCGTGTCCCGCCACCCGGGCGGTCCCCGCCGTGGCCCGGGCCAGGTCCAGGAGCACCCGCAGCGTAGTCGTCTTGCCGGCGCCGTTCGGACCCACCAGCACGTACACCGCGCCGGAAGGGACATCCAGATCCAGACCCGCCAGAGCCACGCGCCGGCCGAACCGCTTCACCAGACCCCGCGTCTCGATCACAACGCTCATCGCGATCCTCCGTCTCCGCCGCCGGCCGTCAGCTTCGCCTCCGCGCGCCGAATCGCCTCGACCAGCTCGTCCCCGCTCAGTCCGTTGCGGTACGCCTCGCGCAGCGCACGGGTGGCCACCATGTCCGACAACTCCCGGCGCTCCTGCCCGCGCTCGCCTTCACCGTTCGACCCGGCCACGAACGTCCCCTGACCGCGCCGAACGTATACGCGACCGGCACGCTCCAATTCGCGGTAGGCCTGCTGCACCGTGTTCGGGTTCACCCGTAGCTCCGACGCGAGCTGACGCACCGACGGCAACGGGTCGTCAGGCCCGACCGTCCCCACGACCACCGCCCGCTTGATCTCGTCCATGATCTGGACGTAGATGGGGCGCGCATCGGCTGTATCAATGGATATGAGCACCGGAGGTACCGTACAGGTTCGCCTAGTGTGTTAGTTCACTAGTACAGTAGGACTATCGCTGAACCTTGTCAAGAACAAGAACGCACCACCCGCCGCGGGTCACGAGTCGTGCAGAAGCTCGGGCTCGGTGCCGCGGACCAGGGCGGGGTCGAACGTGAGGGTGGGCGCGGAAGTGAGGTGCGGCCAGGTGTGCGGTTGGGCGTTCGGATGGTCCGCTACGATCTGCCGGCAGGCGGCGGAGTGCTGAAGGATGGCATCGATGTCGAGGCCGAGGTATCGCGGGCGGAGGGTCTCGAGGATGGGCTCGGCCTTGGCGAGCTGGGCCGTGATCCCGTGAGGGTTTCCGCGGCCGACGTGGACGAACGCGCTGGCGAAGAGGATGAGGGCGTGGTAGAGCTCGCTCCGAGTCGAGCGCCAGGGTTGTTCGAGTGCCTCGTGGCTGTCCCAGTAGCGACCCTCGTTGAAGAGGTCGAGGAAACGGAACAGGGCGGGGTCGACGGACGGCATGGAGGGTGACGATCCTCAGAACCCGCGTCCACCTCCACCTCCGCCACCGCCGCCTACGCTGCCTCCGCCGCCCGAGCCGGAAGAGGAGGGCGAGGAAGAGAGTGTGGAGACCGCGGCGGTGGACATGGAGCCGAGGTCCCTGGCAAACGATGAAGGTCGGAACGCGACGACGCCAGGGCCGCCGCGGTACCAGTCGGGCGGCTGAGTGAGGAGGCCGTCGAAGGCGCGGGCCCAGGTTTCCTCGCACTTGAACGCCATGGCGTAGGGGAGGTAGCGCTCGAACTGATCGGGCGAGGTGATCATGCGCTTATAGCGCGGGCTCTCGACGCGCTCCAGGAAGCGCTTGAATCCGAGGGCCGCCTCGCGCGTGCGAGCGCCGAGCTCGGTCCGAGCCGGCATGATCCAGGCGAACACGCCGAGGATTCCGACGCAGGCGATCGCGGCGATGACGACGGCGGCTGGAGCAGCGAGGTGAGCTCGCTCTGACGCGATGACGCCGATGAAGCCGAAGATCCCGGCGCCGAAGGTAACGGCGGCGAATCCGACCCATTTGAGGGCGGTCTTATCGGGGCGGTCGGCGTAGTGGCCCTTCCGAATGAGGGTGTCGTAGACGGCATCGCGGATGGGGGTGAGCTCCTTGTAGAAACGATTCTGGAGATCGTTGAGGCGGACGCTGTCGATGGCGCCCTCGGGTGCGGTGGCGCCCGGGGAGTCACCCCCCATCGTGCCGATGAGCGTGCGCAGGATGCCGCTGCGGCCGCCGAGCGCGGCGACCGGATCGGGTCGGCCGGCGGTCGCGAACAGCCCGTTCAGGAAGCGCTGCTCGAATGGCGCGAGGGCGGTCCATTCCTCGCGCGGCCTCATGAGGTGGAACCGGTACTCCTTGCGGGAGCGGAGCAGCCCGGCGCGCTCGCGTTCCTCGATTACGATGAAGCCGCGCACGGCCAGGTCGACGAGGATGGAGAGGATGTCGTGCATCTCGGCGCGGTGGTCGACCAGCGTGCCGGCCTCGACGGCCGTCAGGTCCGGGGGCGGCTCCCACTGGACGGTGATGGATCGCTCGGCGGGGTCCCGACCCTTGCGATCCCAGACCCGGTAG
>CAYXJH010000171.1:0-6863 GCA_964465415.1 uncultured Gemmatimonadaceae bacterium | reverse complement strand
GGCAGACGGAGCGCGGCCGACGGCGCAGGAGAAGGGCCCGGGGGAGCGGCGAGTCAGCCGCGCGCCTACGGACGCGTCGCCACGTACCGGCTCCACGCGACGATGCCGTACGCGTCCCGGAACCGCCCGGACTCGATCAACCCGTCCAGCTCTTCCGGGTCCACCTCGCGCGGCCGGATCGCCTCGCCCGGGTCCTGGTCCCGCTCCCCGGTGCGACGGCAATTGTCGACCACGGCCACGAACAGCCGGTTGCTCTGGAGCGCCGCGTTCGGATCCACATCGGCGATGATGACCGGAGCGCCGCCGCGGTAGCCGGTCTCCTCCTCCAGCTCGCGAACCGCCGCCGCCACGGGCTCTTCCCCTTCCTCCACGAGCCCCGCGGGGAACTCCAGGGTGACCTGGCGCGAGCCCGGCCGGAACTGCTCGACCATCACCAGCTTCCCATCGGTCGTGACCGGCACGACCTGGACCCAGTCGGGCATGTCGAGCACATAGAAGTCGCGCACGTCGCCATGGCGCGGCGACCGGTTCCAGTCCCGTCGCACGCGGAAATGTCGAAAGTCGCCAACCGGTTCGGACCGCTCCCGAGGCCAGACCAGGTCGTCGCCGGACCCGGAATCGAGCCTGCGCCCCGCGGTCACAGGACCAGCCACAGCGCCAGGATCAGACCCCCGATCACCAGGACCAGCCAGGCCCCCGCCCGAAGGAAGGCGAGTACGCCCGTAAGCCCGAGCACCCCCAGCAGGAGCACGAGAATCGCCATGACGAGAAGAACGTCCATGAAGTCACGTCCGGGTTGAAGTCGCCCTGACCCGGGCAGGACCCATGCCACCCCGACGTTGCTGAGGGGGCCGGCGTCAGGGGCCGGCCTCAGGGGCCGGCCTCAGGCGTCGGGGCAGCGGCAGCCAGCTGTTCCGGCACCACGCATGATACGCCGTCGTTGCACGAGGCCAGTGCGTGGGCGAGCCGCTCGCGGGCGCGACGAAGCTCGTCGATCCGCTCGTCCAGCTCAGCGACGCGATGCTCCACCAGGTCACACACGGAGCGACAGGGGACCGGGTCCTGGCGTGTGAGGGCCAGCATTCGCCCGATCTCTTCCAATGAGAAACCAACGGCCTGAGCCGCTCGCAAGAGTCGCAGCTCATCGACGGCGCGGCGCCCGTAGCGGCGGTGACCGTGGGAGTCCCGGCGGGCGTTCTCCAGCACACCCGACCGCTCGTAGTACCGTATGGCCTCCGGAGTCACGCCGACCCGGCGAGCCAGACCGCCGATCGTCATCTGGTCCATGGATGTATCGTAATCCCTGAAGTCCGCTTCAGGTCAAGGCCCTTGCCTTGAAGCCGACTTCAGGGATTACTGTTCACACGAGGGTCGCGACGGACGCGGCCCCCGATACCTTGGGACAGGGAGGTTGGTATGGTGCGGATTCGATTGATCATCCCGGTGGCGCGCCAGTCGGAGATCGGCTGCGATTGCCCGCCGGGCTGCGAGTGTGGCGGCTGCCCGTTCTGCTGCTGAAAGCGCTCTTGCGTCCCGCGGACGACGTACCACTCTCCACTTTCAACCCATCGGGCTATGCGCGCACCACAGCGTCGGCAAGGTTTGGGCGCCGCACCCATAGCGGCGGGCCGTCGCTCGGGGGCAGGGGATGCCCTGGCCGCGCATGGCTGGATGGGTGAGAAGTGGAGAGTGGTACGTCGTCCGCTTGTCCGCGTGTTCCGCAGTCACGGCACCAGCACGATCGTACCGAACGCCTCGCCCGCCTCCAGCCGCTCGTGGGCCTCGCGCGCCCGCTCCAGGGGCCAGGAGACGTCGACGATCGGGTCCAGCTCGCCTCGGAACACGCGGTCCATCACCTCCCGGAACTCCGTCTGATTCGACATTGTCGTCCCCAGGATCTCCAGCTGCTTCCAGAACACCAGCCGTAGATCCACCTCACCCGTGGCCCCAGTCGTCGCGCCGTAAACGACCATTCGCCCCTGACGGCTGAGGCTTCGGACGTTCTGCCGGAACGTCGCTTCTCCGACCGAGTCGAACACGACGTCGACGCCGCGTTTTCCCGTGGCGTCCCACAGCGACTTCCCGTAGTCCGACTGCGACCGGTCGAATACGACATCGGCGCCCAGCTCGTGGACCCGATCGACCCAGGGCGTGGATGTAACAGCGAATACGTAGGCGCCCAGACGTTTCGCGATCTGGATCGCCGCGGTAGCCACGCCCCCCGACGCCCCCGTGATGAGGATCGCCTCACCGTCCCGTAGCCGCGCGCGCGTCACCAGCCCGCGCCATGCGGTAAGGAAGGCGAGCGGGGCGGCGGCGGCGGTCTCGAACGCGACGTCGTCCGGGATGGAATAGAGATTCTTCGCCGGGACCGTGACGTATTCGGCGAATCCGCCCTGTGTGTGCTCGCCCAGGATCCGGAACTCCACGCATAGCGGCTCCTCCCCGGCACGGCACCACTCGCACCGCCCGCACCACAGCGAGGGGTTCACGACGACCCTGTCGCCCGGCGCCCACCCGTCCGTCCCCTCCCCCGATCCAGCCACCGTCCCGGCGATGTCCGACCCGCCGATATGCGGCATCGTCGTCTCGATAGGCAGGCCGCGCCGGACCCAGAGGTCGAGATGGTTCATCCCGCTCGCACCCACCCGCAACAATACCTCGCCGGGGGCCGGCTTCGGGGCGGGGACGTCGTCGCGGACCTGAACGACCTCAGGCCCCCCGTGTTCTTCGAAGATCGCCGCGCGCATCATTCCGGCTCCTCGAAAGAGTGACGGCCGAACGCCCGTTCGCGCCGGCCGCTCGACGATGGCGACCGTGCACGCCTCGTCGCAAGGTGCCCCCACGCAGCCGTGCCCACGTCCCGCTCGGCTGTTACCTTCTCGCCATGCGTGAATCCGACCCAAACGAGATTCTCCGGCGCATAGAGGAGCGGGCCGTCCGGGATGCCGCCGAGCGTTCGGCCGGCGAGGCCGAGGAAACGCCCGACCTGCTCCGGGAGCTGGGCGGTGAGGGCCGCCAGGGTCCAGAGCCGGACATCACGTTCTTCGGCTACGTGGAGACCCATGATCGGGTCCCGGCGTTCGAGGGCTCTGACGGCCAGCCGTACAGCGTGGACATCGACACCGAAGCAACCGGCGACCCCTCATGCCCCTGGGTCGCCTTCCTCGTCTTCGTGCGCTGGGCCGAGACCGGGGCGGGGATCATGGGGCATGTCACCAGTAGAGATGTCGCTCATGGCGAAACGGAGGACGAGGCTCGCATGGCCGCGCTCGATCTCACGCTCTACGAACTGAAACAAGAGCTCGACCTGGCGATCGACCGCCGGCGCGGGCTCCTGGAGGACTAGATGCTGAGACAGGGATTCATTTTCCTGAGCAAGAGCGACCTCGCCCGAACTTTTGTCACCCATGCCCCCTTCGCCGGCGCCGCGGCCCGCCGATTCGTTGCCGGTGAGACCGTGGATGACGCCATGCGGGCCGCCCGCGACCTCAACGACGCGGGGATGACGGTCTCCCTCGACTACCTGGGCGAATCCGTGCACGATCGCGCCGAGGCCACTGCCGCCGCCGACCAGTACATCAGCATCATCGATCGCATCGTCGCCGACGGGATAGACGGCAACGTGTCGCTCAAGCTCACCCAGATGGGCCAGGACATCGACGAGGGATTCCTTCGGCAGAACGTGGCCCGCGTCCTCGACCGCGCACAGGAGCACGACATGTTCGTTCGATTCGACATGGAATCGAGCGATTACGTACAGCGCACCCTCGATTTCTTTGGCCGGATCTGGGATGACGGCTATCGGAACACCGGCATCGTGCTCCAATCCATGCTCCGCCGCACCGAGGCCGACGTGCGCTGGGCGAACGAGCGTGGCATCCGCGTCAGGCTGTGCAAGGGTGCCTACGCCGAGCCCGAGGCGGTGGCCTACCCCGACAAGCGCGACGTGGACGCCAGCTTCGTGCGCTCCACCCACTTGCTCCTCCGGGACGGCGCATATTCCGGCATCGCCACCCACCACGAAGCGATGATCGACGCGACCAGGGAGTTCGCCCGCCAGAACGACATCGCGCCCGACCGCTTCGAGTTCCAGCTGCTGTACGGCGTTCGACGCGATCTCCAGAAGCAGCTGGTCGACGAAGGCTGGCGCGTCCGCATCTACATCGGCTTCGGCACCGCCTGGTACCCCTACTTCATGCGCCGGCTCGCCGAGCGCCCCGCCAACGTCTTCTTCATAGCCCGCCAGCTCCTCAAGGGCTGACGCCGACCGAGACAGCCTGCGCCGCAAGGCGCGGCAGGCGCTATATTCCCACCATGCAGAGCCTCCGCATAACAGAGATATTCCACAGCATCCAGGGCGAGAGCACCTGGGCGGGCGCGGCGTGCACGTTCGTTCGCCTCACCGGCTGCCCCCTCCGCTGTGTCTGGTGCGACACCGAGTATGCGTTTTACGGGGGCGAGCTCATGACGTTGGACGAGATCCTCGAGCGGGTCGCCCACATCGGGACGCCGCTGGTGCAGATCACCGGCGGTGAGCCGTTGATCCATCGGAACGCGTTCGTCCTGACCGAGCGGCTGCTCGACGCGGGGTACACGGTTCTGGTGGAGACGTCCGGCGCGATCGACATCGGGCCGCTTGACCCGCGAGCCCACCGGATCATGGACTTGAAGTGTCCAGGCTCCGGGGAATCGTCGAAGAACCTCTGGTCGAATCTCGATCATCTCGGCGAGCGGGACGAGCTGAAGTTTGTGATCGCGGATCGTGCGGACTATGAGTGGGCGCGGGACGTGGTCCGCGAGCGGTCGTTGGCCGATCGGGTCGCGGACGGTTCCCTCCGGGCCATCCATTTCTCGCCGGCCTGGGACGACCTGGACCTGGCGAGCCTGGCGAAGTGGATCCTGGACGACCGGCTCCCCGTCCGGTTCCAGATCCAGCTCCATAAGGTGATCTGGGGCGCCGGGGTCCCGGGCGTCTGAGCCGCGCCCGGTCGCCCGGCCGATCGCGCCCTTCCTCAGTCCATCAGGAACGGCGGAGCGGTACAATCGTTGGGCGGCACCGGTTGCATAAGGTCGGACGCAGTGGACGTGACCCGCGTCTCGCGGGCTGCCGCCACCCGCTGGACGAGGGGTGTGAGGGCATCGATCACTGGCTGAGGCAGCCCCGTCGATTCCGGGCGTCCATTGAGCGCGCCCTGCATCCACCGCCGGCCTTCCGGTCCCGCCATGTCCTCCGCCGCTGCCAACGCTAGGCCGCGAGCCCTGGCTGCGGTGACCTGGGTGACGAGTTCGCGGCGCGGCCCGGCGATCCCGTCCTCACGGGTCGGCGTCCCACAGCTCCACGCCAGCACTCCCACCAGCGTGTCGCGGGCGCCGTCGAGCCGCTCGAGCTGGGCCATGGCCGTGGCGAGCCGGAGTACGGCTGGTCTCGGCAACTCCTCGACTTCGGCCTCCTCCGGCTCCTCCGCCGCCGTCTCCTTGCTCCAGTCGGTGCCCAGGATCTCGGACACGTCCTCCACGTCCAGCGGAGCTTCGAGGATCCGCCGGGCCAGGTCGTATGCGGTCGGCGCCCGCAGCTGGCCATAGCTCTGGAGGAACCAGCGGCGCGTCTCCGGATAGACGGGCGCGACCTCGTCCAGCAGCGCGACCAGGGCCTGGCCGGCCGCCCCGGTCACATCGGGAGGCGTGACCGTGCCGTATCCGGTGAGAAGATCGTCCTGGACCGAAGACAGGTACCCGTTGATCCGGCCTTCCCGGGCCAGGGCGACCGCGGCGAACCAGTCGACGCTGCGGGCGAACACCTCGGCCGGCCGGGTGGCGTGGCTGTGGTGCGGGTGCGTGACGGCCGACGGCGAGATCGATGCGGCCGTGAGGCCGAGCATGACCCGGGCGAGCCGTCCGTCCGATTGGCGGACGGCGCGGTCCGTCGCATAGTCCCCACGAACGTTGTACCGTCGGAGCGCCGTCTGCCAGTCCAGATCGTGGGCGACCTCGTGGGCGATCGTGCCCGCCCCCGTAGCGGCTGGGAGGTAC
Source organism: uncultured Gemmatimonadaceae bacterium (assembly GCA_964465415.1). Classification (GTDB taxonomy): domain Bacteria; phylum Gemmatimonadota; class Gemmatimonadetes; order Longimicrobiales; family RSA9; genus SLCC01. Next base: position 830 of record CAYXJH010000171.1, on the reverse strand, counting down.
ATCGTCCGGCTGCGTGGGTCGTGGACCGCGAGGGTGCCCGGGCTCCCGTCGCGCGGTTGGATCCGCACCCGCAGCCCCCGGACCTCGAGCGACGGCAGCACGCGCTCGAGGTCGGACAGGGCGCTTTCAAGCATGCGGCGATAATAGGGCCGCCAGTGGGCAGGCACGCCGTCGGGGAACTCGATGGCCGCGATCCCGAAACGGTCCTCCAGGTCACGCCGCGACGGGCCGTCGAATCCTGGGAACCAGGGGCGCTCCTGCGCGTACGCCCGGAGCGAGACAGCCGCACCCAGCACGCCGAGCCGGGCCGGGGCGTCGATCGCACCGGCGTGGTGCAGCAGCGCGTACTCCGCCGCGAGCCGCTCCTCGTTCACCGCGTTCGCGAAGAACCGGGTGCGGGCGGCCGCCGCCGTCGTGCTCGCGCCGCCGCGGTACGAGCCCAGCGCGACCACGATGGGCGTTTGCGGCGGGTAGTCGTACTCGGTGGCGAAGACCGCGAGCTGCTCCGCCATGTCCAGCGAAAGGAGTGACTGCTGCCGGGATTCCGGCGCCGCGACGAGCGGCCCTACACGGGGCCGGTCTCCGATGCTGCGGATCCCGTCCAGCAACCGTGGGGCGAGCGCGATCGCGTCCCGCTCCAGCGCGGACCCCACGGCCAGGACCGCCGGTGCCTCCACCTTGAATCGACGCTCCACCCGCCAGATCGTCACCAGTGTCAACGGGTCCGGTTGGCCGCTGGCCGCCCGGAGAAGGCGGCGCGCGTCCTCCCGGCTCACCGCCCGGTCCCGGATCAGGGCTGCCGCCTGGGCGACCCGCGCGGGGAGCCGCTG
>CAYXJH010000170.1:0-6891 GCA_964465415.1 uncultured Gemmatimonadaceae bacterium | reverse complement strand
GGCGAGCGGTGCGGCCGCCTGCGACGGCCCCGGGGGCCGCTCATCCGCGATCGAGGTGAAGGACCGGACCGGACGCGTCGTCCAGCTGGGCGAGCCCGCGGGTCGCGTCGTCTCCATGGTGCCCGCGGCCACGGAGTGGTTGGTGGCCATGGGTGCATCGGACCGGCTGGTGGCCCGAACGGACTTCGACCACGATCCGTCGCTCCAGGACCTTCCGTCTGTCGGGGGCGGTCTCACCCCCAGTGTGGAATGGCTGATCGCCCGCCGGCCCGACCTGGTGGTGGCGTGGCCGGACGGCCAGAGCCGCTCCACGGTCACGCGTCTCGTGGCCCTGGGCGTGCCCGTGTACGTGGCGCCCGCGGAGACGGTGGACGAAGGCCTGGCCATCGCGGCCGACCTGGGCCGCCTCTTAGGCCGCGAGGCCGAAACCGAGGCCCTGATCGCGGCCGTCCGAGACGGGCTCGCCGAGGTCCGTGGCCGGACCCTGTCCCGGTCGGAGCCCTCGGTCCTCTTCCTCATCGGCCTGGACCCGCTCACGGCCGCCGGACCGGGAACGTTCGTGGACGAGCTCATCCGCGCGGCCGGGGGACGCAACGCGCTGGCGGACCTGCGGCTTCCCTGGCCACCGGTTTCGCTGGAGGAGGTGGTGCGCCGGGACCCGGTTGTGGTGCTCACCGGCACCGTCCACGCGCCACCCATCGAATCGTTGCGCGTCCGGCCCGGCTGGCGTGACATCGAAGCGGTACGGACAGGCCGGGTGCACGCCGTGGATCCGTTCATGGTCAATCGCTGGGGACCGCGCCTGCACGAGTCGGCAGCGCTGCTGGCCGACCTGATCCACGGGCCTGGCCGGTGACCCGCTCCTCCCTCACGCTGACGGCCCGTCTGGCCGTCCTCACCGCCATCCTGGCCGCCGGGCTGCTGCTCAGCGTGGCGGTAGGGGCGGTCCCGATCACGCCCCGGGAAGTCCTGGAAGCGCTGACGGGCGGCGGTGACGCGACCACCCGGGCGATTGTCCTGGACCTGCGCCTGCCTCGCGCGGCCATGGCCGCCCTGATCGGAGCAGGCCTCGGCGTGGCCGGCGCGGTCTTCCAGGCGCTGCTCCGGAACCCCCTGGCGGAGCCGTATATCCTGGGCGTGTCGGGCGGCGCCGCCGTCGCCGCCGTGGCCGTCATGGCGTTCGTGGGCGCGGCGGCAGCGTGGGCGATTCCCGCCGCCGCGTTCGCGGGCGGCATCGGCGCGATCCTGCTGGTCTTCCGCATCGCGGCCTCCGTCGGGCACGGACTGGACACACGCGTTCTCCTCCTGGCGGGTGTGGTGGTCGGTGCGTTCTTCAACGCCGTCATCCTCCTGTTCCTCACGTTCGCCCAGATCGAGACGTTCCGGTCAGCCGTGTTCTGGATGATGGGCAGTCTGGCAGGCGCCACGTGGCCCGCGGTTGCGCTCCTGGCGGCGTACCTCATCCCCGCGCTCGCCGTGCTCCTCGCTCTGGCCCGACCCCTCAACCTCATGGCCCTCGGCGAAGAGACCGCGCTCTTCCTCGGTACGCGGGTCGAGGTCGTGAAGCGGTTCGCCTACCTGGTCGCATCGCTCCTCGTGGCGGCGGGCGTCGCGGCCGCCGGCATCATCGGGTTTGTGGGCCTCATCGTTCCCCACGCGCTCAGGCTGGTCTGGGGTGGCGACCATCGCTTCCTGCTGCCTGGCAGTGCGTTGACCGGCGCGGCCTTCCTGCTGATGGCCGACACCGTAGCCCGCACCGTCGCCGCGCCGGTCGAGCTGCCCGTGGGCGTGGTCACCGCGCTCATTGGCGTGCCCGTCTTCGTCGTCCTGCTGACCCGGAGGTCGGCATGACCTACCAGGCGCGGGGCCTGACGTTCCGCTATCCCGGCGCCCGGCTGGACGCCTTGAGCCGCATCGACCTCCACGTGCCGGCCGGATCGTTCTACGCCGTGATCGGGCCTAACGGGTGCGGCAAGACCACACTTCTCAGGCTGCTGCTCGGTGCGCTCACGCCCACCGGCGGCCAGGTTTCGTATGACGGACGGCCGGTCGACGCGTGGACGCGGCGGGAGCTTGCACGCAAGGTCGGCGTCGTCGCCCAGTTCGAGCCCCTCGTGTTCCCGCTCGCCGTCAGGGAGATGGTCGGGATGGGCCGCTACCCGCACCTGGGCAGCTGGCGCGGCGAGGGCCCAACCGACCGCGAGGCCATTGAGGAAGCCATGCGCATCTGCGACGTGGCCGCCCTCGCCACCCGCCCCGTGGACACGCTCTCCGGCGGCGAGCGTCAGCGCGCACGGCTCGCTCGCGCGCTCGCCCAGGCGCCCGATACGCTCGTCCTCGACGAGCCCACCGCCTCGCTCGACATTCGCCACGAGATGGGCATCTTCGAGCTGCTTCGGGCCCGGGCCGACGCTGGACTCACCGTCGTCATCGTGACCCACAACCTGAACGTGGCCGCCCGCTACGCGGACCGGCTCCTGCTCCTGAACGACGGGCGCCTGGCTGCCGAAGGGGCGCCCGAAGAGGTGTTCGATACCGCCACCCTCGAGCGGGTCTACCAGTGGCCGCTGGTCATTGCCCCACACGGCGGCCCGGGTCCTGACGCCCGCGCGCCGCAAGTCGTCCCCCTCCGTCAGCCGGTTGAAACGCCGGGTGCCGCCCACGTCGATTCGCCGGCTCGTAGCACGGCCGAACGGAACTACCCGAACCTGTGACGAAATCATGACACGAGACCCCGTTCTGCGTCTCCTGGCCGCGTCCGTCCTGGTGGGCACGCTGGCACCCGGGCTCGCGGCGGGCGCCACCGCCCAGATCCCGCCGCCGGTCGACCCCGCACAGCACGATACCATCGGACTGCCCGAGCTTGTGGTCACCGCCACCAGGGTGCCCCTTCCGCGCCAGGCGATCCCCAACCAGGTCACGGTCCTGACTGGCGACCAGCTCCGCGAGGCCGGCACCCGGACCGTCGCCGACGCGCTCCGGGGCGTGCCCGGTGTCACCATCGCCCGCGCCGGTTCGCCAGGCGCACAGACGTCGATCTTCCTGCGCGGCGGACAGAGTGACTACGTCAAGGTCCTCGTGGACGGCGTGCCCGCCAACGATCCCGGGGGCAGCATCGACCTCGCCGACCTGTCGACCGACCATATCGATCGGATCGAGATCGTCCGCGGCCCTGTCAGCGTGCTCTACGGCAGCGATGCGGTCGCCGGCGTCGTGCAGGTCTTCACGCAGCGCGGGCGCGGCGCTCCGACTGTGACCGTGACGGCCCTGGGCGGGGTGGGCGAGCGCAGGCCCGCGGACAACCGGTACGGGGCGGTCGACACCGACGCGTCGGTGTCCGGGGCGGCCGGGCCGCTGGGCTATTCGTTCGGCGGTAGCCGGTTCTGGACGGGCGGGGCGTACGCGATGAACAACGACCGTCGCCACGACGTGCTCAGCGGCAGGCTGGACTGGCGGGCCGCGGCCGGGAGCGCGCGCCCAGATGTCTCCCTCACCATGCGGCTCAGCGATAGCGACACGGGCCTGCCAACGGACGGAGCCGGCAACCTCGTGGACGAGAACGCGCGGTTGCATCGCCAGGTACGTACAGTCGGCCTGGACGCGGCGCAGCGGCTGGGTGGCCGAGTCCAGGCGCGGCTCCAGCTGGGCCTGCTCGATCGCGACCAGACCTCCATCGACGAGCCGGATTCCCCTGTTGACACGCTGGGCGTCTTCGCGTCACGCCTCGACGGGTCGGTTCGCCGGGTGCATGCCGACGGCCGTGTCGACGTGGATCTGCCCTGGAGCACCATGAGCCTCGGCCTGGTCGTGGAGCAGGACAGGGGGAGCTCGGCCTACACATCGGATAGCGAGTGGGGCCCCACCGAAGCCACCGCGGAGTTCGACCGGGGCAATCGTGGCTACTATGCGCAGATCCTGGCGGAACCGGTAACAGGCCTGCACCTGACCGCGGGCGGGCGAGTCGACGACAACGACACCTTCGGTACGTTCCGCACCTACCGCATCGGCGCGACCCATTCGCTGAACGCGACCCGCTTCCGCGCGGCGCTCGGCAGGGGCTTCAAGGAGCCCACCTTCGCGGAGAGCTTCGGCAGCGGGTTCGGCGACGTCGGCAATGCGTCGCTCGCGCCGGAGCGATCCCGGAGCTGGGAAGCGACGGTCGAGCAGGACCTCGGCTCGTTCGCACAACTGGGCGTGACCTGGTTCGATCAGCGCTTCGCCGATCTGATCCAGTTCACGGGTGTAACGCCGGAGCCGGGGGCGCCCAACTACTTCAACGTCGGCGCCGCGGTAGCCCGGGGCCTGGAACTCAACGTGACGGCCGTGCTCCTTACCCTCGACCTTGCCGGCTCCTACACACACCTCCGAACCCGGGTGGTGGACCCGGGCCTGGCCACGGACGCGTCCTTCGCGGAAGGAGAGCCCCTGCTGCGACGACCCGCGCACTCGGCGTCCGTGTCGGCGCGCCACCCGCTGGCGGACGGATTCGTCGGCGTCACCGCTCACCGGGTGGGCGCGCGAGATGATCTGGATTTCGGAGCCGGGTTCCCCGCACCGCGGCGGACCCTCGACGCCCACACCACCGTCAACCTGACCGCGGAGCAGCGCCTGCCATACGCGGGCCGCACAACGACGCTACTGCTCCGCGTCGACAACCTATTCGATGCCGATTATCAGGAGATCGTCGGATTCCCCGCGCCCGGACGGCTCATCTTCCTGGGCGCCCGGATCCGGCTGGGCGAAGGTTGAGGGCAGCGCGGTTCACGCGTCGCCCGCCATCAGCGCAGTGTAGCTCTCGAAACGGGGTGCGGACACGGCGCCGGCCGCAACGGCGGTCCGTACGCCGCACCCCGGCTCGTGCGTGTGCGAGCAGGACCTCCCGAACCGGCAGTCATCCAGGTGCGCTCGAAACTCCGGAAAGAGCAAGTCCAGGTCCCCGGGTTCGATGCCCCATAACCCCACCTCCCGCAAACCGGGCGTGTCCGCGACGTAGCCGCCGCAACCCAGCGGAATGAGACGGGACGACACCGTGGTATGGCGCCCCTTGCCGAAGGCCTCGCTCACTGCCCCCGTCCTGAGCCCCAGCCCGGGTTCCACCGCGTTCAGCAGGCTGGACTTGCCGGCCCCCGACGGACCGGCGAGCGCGCTGATCCGCCCGCACAACCGGTCCCGGAACGGATCCACTCCCTCCCCCGTCCGGGCGCTGGTGAACACCACGGGATAACCGATCTCACGATAAATGAAGAAGGCCTCACGATCGGCGTTACTGCCGAGATCGATCTTGTTGGCCACGACGACGGCGTCCAGGTCGTTCGCTTCGGCCAGCACCAGGAACCGATCCACCATGCGCAGCCGCGGTGCCGGATGGGCCACGGCGAAGACCACGATGACCTGGTCCACGTTCGCGGCCATCACCTTCGCTCGATGGCGACCCGACCCCGGCGCGCGCCGCGCGAGCTCCGAACGACGCGGGGAGATCGCCTCGATGGTGTGGCCCCCGTCTTCGTGGCAGGCGACCTCCACCCGGTCCCCCACCACCACCGCGTCGCCCGTCCGCCGCTCCTGCTTGAGTCGACCCCGGAGCGCGGCCTGGACCACAGCCCCTCGATGCAACTCGACCTCGTACATACCGCCCACTGCGGTACGGACGAGGCCGGGTTCACGCCGGAGACCGGCGGACATCAGGCGGCGAAACTCTCCAGCGCCGTCCCCATGTCCCCCTCCTTCAGCCGCTTGAGCGCACGGTCCCGAAGCTGACGCACCCGCTCACGCGTCACGCCCAGCATGTTGCCGATCTCCTCGAGGGTGTGCGTCTCTCCACCGTCCAGGCCGAAGTAGAGGCGCAGCACCTTCGCATCACGCGGGTTCAGCGTGTCCAGCGCCGCATCGATGTGCTCCGCGAGCATCCGGTCCTCCACATCCTCTTCCGGCTCCGAGGCCTCATCCAGGACAAAACGCTCCACCAGGTAGCTGTCATCGGTGTCGCCGATGGGCGCGTCCAGCCGGATCTCCGCCGCGTTGAGAGTCTGGAGGTGCTCCACCACCTCAGGCGTGAGCCTGGCGGCGCTCGCGATCTCCTCCGTGCTGGGATCCCGCCCCAGCGCCTGCTTCAGTCGCTCCCGCTCACGGAAGATCCGGGCGAGATCACTCGCACGGTTCAGCGGCACACGGACGGACCGGCCGTGGTTCGCCAGTGCGGCGAGAATAGCCTGGCGGATCCACCAGACGGCGTACGAGATGAACTTCACGCCCTGCTCCGGATCGAACTTCCGGGCGGCGGTCACGAGGCCAACATTACCTTCCTGGATCAGGTCGGCCAGCGACACGCCCCGGTTCTGATACTTCTTCGCCACGCTGATCACGAACCGGAGGTTCGCCCGGGCGAGCGCCATGATCGCGTCCTCGTCGCCAGCCTGCGCACGACGGCCCAGCTCGATCTCCTCCTGCGGCGTGATCAGCTCGTGCTTGCTGACATCGCCCAGGTACTGATCGAGCGCGCTCTGGTCCTCGTACAGCGGTCGGAAGCTCTCCGTCCGCCGCCGGCGCTGCTTGGTCTCGATCGTTGCCATCTCGCCCACCGTGTATAGTAGCCCGCCGGAGGTACCCGGCTCTCAGGATCGCCTGCCTCAAACGACTGCATTCACCGCAAGGAATCTGCCGGGCAGCCCGCGCATCCAGACCGGATCGCCCGCCGACAGCGGTTTCGCGGTGGTAGTAACCCGGGCGTGCGGCCGGTGTTCCCGCACGCGTCCACGCCCACGACGGCGTGTCCCGCGCGCGCGGGACACGGGCTGGCCTCCATAGCTCCGCCGGGTCAGTCGTTCGGGGAATCGACGGGCGTGCCCAGTGGGGTGCCCACGGGCTGGCCGGCTCCGGCCTGGGGCTGGGCCG
>CAYXJH010000169.1:0-6904 GCA_964465415.1 uncultured Gemmatimonadaceae bacterium | reverse complement strand
AACCGGCGCGCGGCGTCGTCCGCACTCCGCCGGCTCGCCCCATTCGTGGACATGATTCCGGCGAGCCTGGACACGGAACCGCGGGACGAACCAGGTCACGGCTCTCGATTCGCAGAGCGCGCCCGCGGAGCGGACGGTATCCTCCTGACCGCGGGATCGCCGGAGCTGTCGGCCATGCTGATGGATCGGCACCCGGGCGTGCCCTTCGCGGACGACGATGGTCTGGGCGACGCAAGGGTGCGGCACCATTTCCTGGCCTGGCTGTTCGCGGTGGCCCGACTGCGTGCGCTTCCACCGACCATGGCGGCGCTGGGTCGGTTCCACGCCGAGAACAAACTTCTCCTGCTCGCGCACTCCGAAGTGGCGATGCGTGAGCTGGGACGGCTGGTGGCCGATCCGGGCGGGCAACCGGGCGTGGTGGTGAAGCGGCGCTATCGTGCCGGCTTCGCTCGCGCGCTCGCCCGTCCGGCGAGGGCCGGCGGTCTGGTCAACGCCCTTCAGCACGGGTTCGGCCACATCTCCGGCGTGCTGAGGCGTGAGGAACGGGATTCGTTCCTGGCGCTGCTCGAGGCGGTTGGGGACGGGCGGGTCGGACCGGAGCCCGCGGCTGCGCGGCTTCGGACGTGGGCCCGCCGATATGGCCGCGAGTGGGTCCGCTCCCAGTCCCTCCTGTGGCCGTACCCTGCGCTATGAACGTCCTGGTCACGGGCGCGACGGGTTACATCGGCGGCCGACTGGTCCCGGAGCTGTTGCGACATGGACACCGGGTGCGGGTGCTGGTCCGGGAGGCGGCGCGGGTTCGGGAGCGCAGCTGGTATCGGGATGTGGAGGTGGTCGTCGGAGACCTGGCGGACCCGGCGAGCCTGGAGGGGGTGGGAGCGGACCTGGACGCGGCGTATTACCTGGTGCATTCCATGGGGGCCGGCCCCGACTTCGCGGCGCGCGACCGTCGTGCAGCCGAACACTTCTCTGCCGCGGTGGCCGGTGTGTCCCGGGTGATCTACCTGGGCGGGCTGTTGCCAGGGGGGGCGTCCGAGCACCTTCGGAGCCGAGGCGAGGTTGGCGGCATCCTGCGAGACCGCCTGCCCTGTACGGAGCTTCGGGCTGGACCGATCATAGGATCGGGCTCGGCTTCATTCGAGATGCTGCGATACCTGACGGAGCGGCTGCCCGTCATGGTGGCGCCGCGTTGGGTCGAGAACGAGGTCCAGCCGATCGGGATCGTGGATGTCCTTGCCTACCTTCGACTCGCCCTCGAGCGGCCGGCGCTCGGCGTGGTCGACATCGGCAGCCGGCCGCTGACCTTCCGCCAGATGATGGAGCAGTACGCGGAGGTTCGCGGCCTTCGCCGCACCATCATGCCGGTACCGGTTCTGGCGCCGCGACTGGCGGCGCTCTGGGTGGGCCTGGTCACTCCGATCCACAATCGCCTGGCCAGCCCCCTGATCGAGGGCATCGTCACACCCGTCCTGGCCGACACGACGCGCGCCGCGGAGCATTTCCCGGAGATCGAGCCGCGCTCGTATCGCGATGCGGTGGCCGCCGCGCTGCGCGAGACCGTCAGGGCCGAGGTCGCGACGCGCTGGAGCGGTGCGCTGCACTCCGGCTCGACGCTCTCGGTGACCGACCGGGAGGGGCTGATCCGCGAGGTCAGGACCACGAAGATCCGTGCGCCTGCTTCGACCGTGTTCGGCGTGATCACCTCGCTCGGCGGCGAGCGCGGTTGGCTGGCGTGGGACTCGGCCTGGCGGTTGCGCGGGCTGCTGGATCGATTGTTCGGGGGGCCGGGGCTCCGGCGCGGACGCCGGGACCCGAGCGAGCTGCACGTGGGCGAGGCGGTCGATTTCTGGCGGGTCGAGCAGGTCGAGGACGGGAAGCTGCTGCGCCTGCGCGCGGAGATGCGCGTGCCGGGCGCTGCGTGGCTGCAGTGGGAGATCGCCGACGAACCGGACGGCTGCCGGGCGGTTCAGACGGCGATCTTCGCTCCGACGGGGCTGGCCGGAATGACGTACTGGTACACGCTGTACCCGATCCATGCGATGATCTTCAGCGCCCTCCTGCGTGGGATCCAGGCCGAGGCGGAGAGCGCGCGGTCGCCGGTCCGCCCGGCCCCCGTCAGGTAGAGCGGTCGAAGACCGCCATCTGCGTGGCGCTGCCGTACCACGCGTTGGCGGGCCCGATCCCTTCGAAGCGCACGCGATACCGGTTGCGGCGAGCCACGCCGTCCGCCCACCGCTGGAACTTCTGCCGGCCCCACTCGAACCGGTGGTGCGGGTGGCGATACTCATCCCGACCCAGTCCGAGGAGGACGTTGTAGTCCCGGTTCGGCGTGGTGACCACGACCCTGCCGGGCCGCACGCGAGCGAACACGCTGGCCTCCAGCCCGGACAGGTCGACGGGGTGGAGGTGCTCGATGGTTTCGACCAGCGCAGCGGCGTCGAATCCGGAGAGGTCGGGATCCAACCCGATCGCCGACCCCTGCCTCAGCGACAGGCGCCCGTGGCGCGCACCGTCCTGGGCGAGGAGGGCCTGTTCCGCTTCCCGCATCGCCCGCGGCGATGGGTCCACACCGACGATCCGGCGGAGATGAGGCTCGGCGAGGAGCCGGCGCAGGAGCGCGCCGGACCCACACCCGATGTCCAGCACCGCTTCCGTTCCGCCCTCGAGCAGACGTTCGATCACCGCGTCCAGGCGCTCCTCGTGGGAGGTGGTGCTGACCGCCTCCCAGCCGAGGATCGCCGCCTCCCAGGAATCGTCGCTGCGACGGCGCGATCGCCGTCGGCGCCCGGCGCCGGTCAACCTGCCGGGGAGATGTTCGCGTTCATGCGGAACAGGTTTTCCGGGTCGTACTTCTTCTTCAGCTGAGCGAGGCGCTGGAGGTTGGCGCCGAACGCGGCGCCGACGTCCGCCTCGTCCTGCCCGCCGAAGTTCAAGTAGGTGCCGCCGGTGGAGAACGGTCGGGACTCGGCGATGGCCGCACGGACCCACGCGATCTCGCGGTCCGCTTCGGTCGGATCGGCCCACGTGCCGTCCACGCTGAGCATGTACGGGGCCTGCCGATCGCCGACCGGCGTGTCGGAGGGGCCGACCCCCGAGATCGCGCCTCCCAGCTGGGGAACGTGCACGAGCGTTAGCGGAGATGTACGAGTCGTGCCCAGCCTGGTGACGAGATCGATGGCATCGTCGTCCAGCTCGCGCAGGTAGACCGACTTCCAGTAGCTGCCCAGCTCTCCTTTGGGGAAGAACGGGTCGAAGGCCGCCTGGAAGAACCGGTACGGCATCCGTGCGCTGATGTCGGCCAGGGGGACGCCCAGCTGGCGGGCGGGTTGGAGGGCCAGCTCGCCGTCGTCCGGATCGCCGGCGTAGACCGCCCCGACGATCATGACGTCCTGGTTGTGCACGGCCTCGGGAAGGTGCGGGTCCTCCGGCATGGTCCAGAAGATCACCCGGGTGGTGACCTCGTCCGGCACCGTCTCCGTCCAATCGCGCCACGCGCGGAATGTGGCATCGGCGCCATCGACCGGGTACATCACCGCCGCGCACATGACGATGGGGCCGAGGGGATAGGCCTCGAACTCGAACGACGTGACCACGCCGAAGTTGCCGCCACCCCCCCTCACGCTCCAGAAGAGGTCGGGGTTCTCCGACTCGCTCGCGGTCACGAGCCGACCGTCCGCCGTGACCATCTCCACGGCGCGCACGCTGTCGCACGTGAGTCCCCATTTGCGGTGCAGCCAGCCGATACCGCCACCGAGGGTCAGGCCGGCCACACCCGTAGTCGACACCACGCCCCCCGGGACGGCCAGCCCGTGGATCTGTGCCTCGCGGTCCACATCACCCCAGGTGGCGCCACCCTGAACCCGAACCCGCCGCGCCGACGGGTCCACCCAGACTCCTCGCATGGCTGAGAGGTCGATCATCATCCCGTCATCGCAGGTGCAGTGGCCGGCTACGTGGTGCCCGCCGCCCCGCACGGCCGTGAGAAGCCCGCGCTCGCCGGCCAGCCGGACGGCATCCATGACATCGGCGTTGCCAGAGCACCGCACGATCAGCCCGGGGCGTCGGTCGATCATGGCGTTCTGGACGACGCGGGCATCGGCGTAGCCCTCATCGCCCGGGGTCAGAAGGGGGCCCCGGAATCGCATCCGAAGCTCGGTCAGCTGGTCATCGTCGAACGTGGCGGGGGATCCGGCCAGGGCCTTCAATGCGACGGTCATGCCTGCCTCCTGGGCGGTGGACGGGAAAAAGGAGACGGCCGGCCACCGGCGGTGGACGGCCGCGACGCACGTGGCCGGGCTGCTTCGACTCGGCCTCAACCTCCCAGAGAAGGTGTTGCGACCCGGGTCGGAGGTCAAGTGAGGTGGATGCACGAACGACCCGGGCTCGGTGCCCGGGTCGTCGCCAGGGGTGGCCGCCAGGAAAGCGCGGACCGCCCCGGATCGTGCCGTGTGGCTAGAAGCGCAGCCCTGCGTGCAGGATGCCCCGCTGCTGATCGCGGTTTCCCTGCTTGACCACCGAGGCTCCGGTGGTGACCGGGCCCATGCGGACCGTCATCCCGAAACCAACGTCCAGGCGGGGATCGACGCCGTCGTCGATCACGAAGCGGGCGCCAGCCAGTCCGTGAGGCGTCAGCGAGAACCACCCGCCGTCCAGCTCGATGCCGAACGAGAGGGAAGCCGGCACCGCGAGCTGCACGTCGTCGACGTCCAGGTCCTGGGCGGCGACGCCCAGGTTGACGCAGACCACCTGCTGGTTCAGGTACGTCTCGACCATGGAGCGGGAAAGCACCGTCTCCGCCCCCCAGGCGCCAGGCTCGGTCCCGTCGCCGAGCGTCGCCGTACCCGAGAAGAATGAGACGCCGCCATTGTACTTCTCACCGACGGAGCGCGACACCACGCCGCCATACGCGTCGAACGTGACACCCGCCGATCCGGCCCAGTCTCCACGCACCATCGTGGGGGCCATGTTCGTGCCCTGCGTGGAGAACCCGCGGCACGCCTGGGCGTCCAGAACGGCGGGGGCGAGCAGGAGCGCTGCAAGCGTGAGCGTGACGAGGGTTTTCATGGTTGGATGCTCCCCGAGTGTTGTGATGAATCCGGGCTTCGCTGCCCTCTTTGCGTCGTCGCCGGAGAGATCGGGATCGGCGTGGGAAAACGGTTTCACGGGCGAGGATGCATACGAGATCCGTGCCCCGTCGTCTGGCCTTGTGCCACAACATGTTCCGGGACCGGGATCGATTTTCGTGCGGACGTTATTTCGGGATGTCGGCACTCTTTTCCGGGTCTCGGCGGGGCGCTCAATCCGGGCGGAACATCGAGGGTATTCTCGACGGCGGCCTGGTGCGTTAGCATGTCATCGGACCCTGCGGTCGCAGGGCTACGCGAACGGAGCGCCGGTCGACGCCGGCATCCCGCGATTCCCTTTGCTGGTGGTGGAATGCGTCAACCGCGCATGAGACGGCTATTCCGGGGTGGCCCCGGTTGGGGGTGGGTCGGCGGCTATCTGGTCGTATCGTGGGGCGTCCTCCAGGTGACGGATACGGTAGCGTCTCTGATCGGCCTCCCGCTCTGGTTCGGGAAGGCAGTGCTGATCCTGTTGTCGGTCGGTCTGCTGGCGGTCGGACTGACGGCGTGGTTCCAGGGTGGCGCGTGGTGGTCGACAGCGGACGCATCGCCGACCCGACGGCGGTTGCGCGGGCTGTTCACGTGGCGCCGCGCGGCGCTGTCCGGGGTCGTCGTCGCGCTGCTCCTGGGCCTTGGCACGGCCGGTCATCTCGGCGCACGGGCCCTCGGGGTCGGCCCCGCGGGCACCATGGTGGCCCGGGGCGTCCTGCCAGCGGACACCGAGCTCGTGCTGGCCGAGCTGGAGGACCACGCGGGTGAAGCCGGCGTGACGCGGGCATCGACCGAGGCGTTGCGCGTGCATCTGTCGCAGTCGCCCACGATCCGCCTGGCCTCGGCAGCGCGGATCCGGAGCGCGCTGGAGCGAATGGACGCTCCCCCAGGCACGATCCTGGACCTCGCGACCGCGCGGGAAGTGGCCATGCGGGAAGGGCTGGTGGCGGTTGTGGCGGGCGAGCTCCACCGGGTGGGTTCGGGGTACACGGTCTCGGCGCGGCTGATCGCCGCCGGATCCGGGGAGGAGTTGTTCGCCGCTATCGAGACGGCGCGGCAGCCCGACGACCTGGTGGGGGCGGTGGAGCGGCTCTCGGTCCGGCTGCGGGAGCGGGTCGGTGAATCGCTCCGCACCATCCGACGCAGCCCGCCGCTGGAGCGGGTCCGGACGGCCTCGCTGGCCGCACTCAAGAGCTATACGGAGGCGGCGGACGCGAACAGCCGCGGCGAGTTCGAGCGGTGCGCGCTGCTGATGGAAGAGGCGATCGCGCTGGACAGCACGTTCGCCATGGCGTACGAGGGCCGGGCGGTTTGCAACCAGAACCTCGGGCAAAACATGCCGCAGCAGGTGGCCGACCGGGTTCGGGCGTACGAGATGCGCGACCGGATGACCGAGGAGGAGCGGCTCCGGCTGACTGCGAGCTACCACCAGTTCGTCCTGCGGGACCGGCGCCGGGCGATCGAGGCCTGGGAAGCGTACTCCGCTCGCTATCCTGACCGGGTAACCGCCATCTTCGCCCTGGCCAACCTGTACGCGGAGACGCGCAAGTGGGACCAGGCGGAGGAGTTGCTGCTGCGCGGCCTGGAGATGAGCCCGGCGAACCTGGTGGTCCTCATCAATCTCGCCGGATACCAGGCCAACCTCGGCAGGCTATCCGACGCGGAAGCCTCGATCGCCCGGCTCGAAGCTGCTGCCCCGGGGCTCGACCTGGCCTGGCGAAAGGCGACCCTGCGCATGGCCGCCACGGACTGGGACGGTGCCCGGGCGGACCTCGCGGTCGCCCGCGACC
>CAYXJH010000168.1:3540-7023 GCA_964465415.1 uncultured Gemmatimonadaceae bacterium | reverse complement strand
AGAAGTTCTCGACCTGGATCTACACGATCTGCTCGAACCTGTCGAAGAACGAGCTTCGGAACCGGTCGCGGAGCCCGTTGGTGCTGTTCCAGAAGCTGACGACGCACTGGGAGTCGGATCACCGTCCGCTGCAGTTCGAGGATTCGGCGATGAAGCCGGACCGGCTGTACCGGAACCGGTATCTAGAGGAGATCGTGGAGAAGACGGTGGCTGAGCTTCCCGAGCATCACCAGCTGGTATTCAGGCTGCGGGAGCTCGAAGGGAAGAGCTACGAGGAGATCGCGGAGATCACGGGCGTGAACCTGGGCACGGTCAAGAGCCGGCTGCACCGGGCGCGCACGAGCTTCGCCGAGATGATCGAGCCGCTCCTCAACTAGCCCCCGACTTCGGACCATGTGACAAGGGCTCGGCCCCCAAGGCCGGGCCCTTCCACATCCCCACCCCATCCTCGGCTGCACGCCGGCGAGGCGACAGCCAAGCCTGCCCGCATTATTTTCCAACCATCCCACCCCCGAAGCTATCTGACTGGTTGCAATGACGAGACTGGGCCCATGACGACGGTACGAGCCGGAGCGCCGACGGCGGACACGGACGATGTGGCGCTGGCGGTCGCGGGTGATGCGGAGGCGTTCGAGCGGTTGTACCGCCGGCACGTCACGCGGATCCATACGCTCTGCCGGCGGATGGTGGGGCCAGACGGCGCGGATGAGGCGACGCAGGATGTATTCGTCCGGGCTTGGGAGAAGCTGGGGCTTTTCGGCGGGAGGGCGGCGTTCGGGACGTGGCTGTACCGTCTGGCGATCAACGTATGTCTGGGTGCACGAGTGGCGGCGGGTCGGCGGCGGAACCGGTTCCTGAGCGACGAGGGTGCGGTGGCCGGGGCGACCGCGCGACGGGTCCCGACAGAGGTGCGCATGGACCTGGACCGAGCTGTGGACGGGCTGCCGGACGGAGCCAGGGAGGTGTTCGTGTTGCATGATGTGGAAGGGTTCAAGCATCGGGAGATCGCGGAGATGTTGGGGATCGCGACAGGCACATCGAAATCGCAGCTGCACGAGGCGCGCATGGCGCTTCGTCGGAGGCTGGAGACATAGAGCGACATGAGCGAGACCCATGTGATCGAGCGGTTGTCGGCCTACCTGGACGATGAGCTGGACGGGCGGGAGCGGGCGGCGGTGGAAGCGCACGTGGCCGGGTGCGCCGAGTGCGCGTCGATCCTGTCTGATCTCCGTGGGGTCGTGGCGTCGGCGGCCGAGCTGCCGCCGCTACCGCCCGAGCGGGACCTTTGGCCGGGGATCCGGTCCAGGCTGGCTCCGCGTCAAGCCGCCGGCCCGGCCGGTGGATCCACGGTGGTCCCGCTGGCCTCCCGTCGGCGAGTGGTGTTGAGCGTCCCGCAGCTTCTGGCGGCGGGAATCGCGGTGGCGGTGTTGTCGGCTGGGGCCGCGTGGGCCGCGCTTGGGTTCGTCGACCCTCCGGCCTCCCCGGTGGCGGATGGCGCCGGCGCGGATGTGACTGCCCCGCACGCGGTCCTGGCGGCCTACGAGCCGGCCATGACGGAGCTGGAGACGGAGTATGAGGCGCTACGGGACGTGCTGGATCCGGAGACGATCCGGGTAGTGGAACGGAACCTCGCGATCATCGACCTGGCAATCGCGGAAGCCCGGGATGCGCTGGCGGCGGACCCGTCGAGCGGCTTCCTGAGCAATCACCTGGCCGACACGGTGCGGCGCAGGATGACGCTTCTGCGTCAGGTCACCAGTCTCTGATGAGACGACAGGCAGGCAAATGGACATGGTCACGTTCGCATTGATTGCGCTGGCGGCGTTGCTCGCGCCCGCACAGCAGGACACGGTCGTGGCGGTGGAGCACGGCGTGCGACTCGAGCTCGATAACGATCGCGGACAGGTCGCGATCCGTTCCTGGGACCGCGACGCGGTTCGGGTCCACACCGCGGAGCGCGGCGAGCAACCCGAGGTCAGCCGCAGCGGCGCGGTCCTGAGGGTGCGGCCCATTCGGGGTCGTGCGGGGCGTGGTAGTTCCGATCTCACGGTTACGGTTCCGCGTTGGATGCCCATACGGATCACCGGCCAGCAGCTGGGCGTCCGGGTCGACGGCGTCCACGCGGACATCACGGTGGAAAACGTGGGTGGGGATGTGTTCATCGAGGGCGGTGCGGGACGAGTCCGCGTCAACACGATCCAGGGCGGCGTCACCGTCAGGGAGACTCGTGGTCGGGTCGAGGTCTGGACGGTGAACGAAGCCATCCGGCTGGATGGGATCGAAGGCGAGGTGTCGGCCGAGACCACCAATGGCGGGATCACCATGCGCGGGATACGGTCCTCTAGCGCCCGCGCGTCCACGGTGAACGGCAGCGTCTCGTTCGACGGTGTAATCCGCGACGATGGCAGGTACGCGTTCACGACCCACAACGGTGCCATCACCGTGACGGTACCCGAGCGGTCCAACGCGACGGTCTCCGCGGCCACCTACCATGGCTCGTTCGAGTCCGAGTTCCCGGTCCGGCTCACGGGCACCAGTCGTGACCGTCATTACAACTTCACCCTGGGCTCGGGCACGGCCCGTGTCGAGCTCGAATCATTCAACGGCAACATCCGGCTCCGGCGACCCCGATGACGGGCGCCTTCGAGGGAGGAAAACAGACCATGAGAACGAACATGATCGCCCTGGCGCTGATGGCAGCAGCGACCATCGTCAGCGCCCCCGCGGCGGCGCAGGATACCGACTTCCAGTGGCGCGGCGAGGTGGCGCAGGGCCAAACCATGGAGATCCGGGGCGTGAACGGTGCCATCCAGGCCCTCGCGAGCCCCGACGGTTCTGTACACGTGGAGGCGACCCGCCGCGCCCGCCGCAGCGACCCCGAGAGCGTTCGGATCGAAGTCGTCCGGCACGGTGGCGGCGTCACCATCTGCGCCGTCTATCCGACGCCCGCGGGCTCCCGTCGCGAGAACGAGTGCCGGCCCGGTGGCGGCCAGAGCAGCGTGCGGAACAATGACGTCCGTGTGGATTTCATCGTACGGGTCCCCGCCGGCGTCCGGTTCGACGGGCACACCGTGAACGGCGACATCGATGCCGAGTCCCTCCGCTCCGACGTGAACGCCAACACCGTCAACGGCAGCGTGACCATCCAGACCAACGGCTTCGCTCAGGCCAAGACCGTGAACGGTGGCATCACGTGCAGGATGGGCCCGGGCCGACTGACCGGCGATGTCAACTTCGAGACCGTGAACGGCAGCATCGTGCTCGAGTTGCCGCGGGGGCTGGGCGCCGAGTTCCGCGCCAGCACAGTCAACGGGAGCATCGACTCGGACTTCCCGATCACGGTGACCGGCCAGGTCACCCGGCGCAGTTTGCGGGGCACGATCGGCGATGGCGGGCCCGAGCTGCGCGTGGCGACCGTGAATGGCAGCATTCGGCTGCGGCAGCAATAGAACCAGGAACTACGAACTACGAACTACGAACTAC
>CAYXJH010000168.1:0-3440 GCA_964465415.1 uncultured Gemmatimonadaceae bacterium | reverse complement strand
GATACGCGAACGGGCCGGGGCCACAGGCTCGGTCTCCCAAACCCCCGCCCCGGCTCACCCTACGTCATTCGAAGCTCGCAGTTCGCAGTTCGTAGTTCGTAGTTCGTAGTTCCGACTATCCGGCCAATACCTTCCCCGCGTACCCGTTGTCCGGGTTTCCGCCACGGCGCAGGATCCGGTCGACCGTGCCGGGTCCCCGGTTGTACGCCGTGAGCGCGTTCTCCACGTTCCCGTCGTACTTGTCGATCATCTGACGGAGGTACCGGAAGCCGAGATCCAGGTTCACCTCCGGATCGAACAGGTCCCGCGTGTTCACGGTCGGGTCCAGCCACCGGGCGGTCCGGGGCATCACCTGCGCCAGACCCCGCGCGCCTACGTGGCTCACGGCCTGCTCCCGGAACGTGCTTTCGACGAAGACCAGCCCGTACGCCACGTCCGGCTCGATGTCGTTCCGTGTCGCGGCATCATAGATCTTCTTGGCCAGCTCCGTGGAAATACCCCAACGGACCGTCGCGCCCTCGATGGTCTGGCCCCGGATGACCGTTTCCGCCGCGTCCGACCAGTAGTCCCCGACCTCCTCATCCAGGTCGCGGGTACCCGCCAGCGCGGCGTCCGTGTCCGCCGGGTCCGTCGCGTTCGCCGGCTCCGCATCGTCCGGAACCGCCAATCCCGCGTTGATCAGCGGCGCCGCAACACCCGCCAGCGTCAGGCCGATCAGCGGCTCCCGGAACCGCCGGACGAGGAGGCGAGTCCGACCCGTCAGCGTGGACTGGGCCTCTGACGTGAGGACGTCCGACTTGCGCCGTCCCCAGTGACGGCGCCGCTCGGTTGCGGCCACCGCCTCCACCGGGTCCACGCAGGCCGGGGCGTCCGCCGCGCACTCCATGGCTCGCCGGTCACCGCCACGACGCCGCTCGAACGGACCTCGGCCCGTTTCGTCCGCTCGCCACGCCTGGTCCCGGGCTTGCGGCGCCGGAAACGGGCCTTGGTCCGGCCGCTCCGTCATCCCATCGTTGTCACGGATTGTCATACCGACTCCTCGTAATTCGTTGTGATCCACCCGTTTATACGTGCATCACCCATGCCAGCCCGACCATCGCGCCGGAGCCAGCCACCTACCCCGCAGCCCGCTGGAGTGTGTCCCATGAGGGCCAGGCATCTGTCCTTCTCACCGGACAAGTCTGAAGCCAGAACACTCAGGCTGATAATATTCGGTGTTTATTCGGTAAACCGGCGAATAGCCGAGCACTTGGTGAGACCCCGCCGTTTGCGTCATGCTCGGGCCCGAGGGCCCCCGCCCACGTCCGTGCCCCGTGCCCCCTCCTCGTGCATGACTGCCACTGCCCGCCCGGACCCGGGGCCGCTGGCATTGGTGCAGTCGCGCACGCAGGGCGGCATTCGGTCGCGACGATGGGGCTTTGGCCGAACGGGGGCGGGTCAGGCCGGAATCGGGTGGGGTCGGATCAGGGATAAGGGCCCGTGTCGGCGTCGGACCCTGCGCGGGGGTCCGGCACGAGGGGGTCACATCGGACGATGGCCAGGCGAGCGGGCTGGGGTCCCACTGCCTCGGTGGTGAGGACGAACCGGAGGCTGTCGATGAAGTCCGCGCCCTCCCCCTGTCGCTGGTCGGGGGCGACGAGGCCGGCATCCCTGCCGAGGGGGACGAGGGTGTCGCCATCGACCTCGAAGAAGCCGAGCCCACCGTAGCGCCGTACGACGACGCGGCGCTGATCGACCGATGCGGCGGCGGCGGTGACCTGTGCGGAGACGCTGGTCGGCGGGGGTGCCAGGCGCTGGAGGGGCTCCAGCGTCGTCGTGGAATCGTGGCGGTAGGGCGGAGGGATGCGGTAGAGGTCGATGGCGTGGTTGCGTCCCTTGTTGATGATGAAGATGCCCCGGTCCGTGACGAAGAGCGCTTCAGCGTCCCGGGGTCCGTCGCGGTAGACGGCGTAGATCATGGTGGCGGGTGCGCTGACGGTGTCGGTCCATGGATCGGGCTCCGGAATGCGATATACGGCGATGCGGGGGTACCGATCGAGGTTGTCGCCGATCTCGCCGATGAAGAGACAGCTGCGGTCCTGGCCCGGCGAGCAGGGGGCCACTTCTATGTCTTCCCAGTCACGGTTGGTCACGCCGGCGACGCGGACGCGGGTGAGGATGGTGCCCGTGGAGTCAATTGCGAACACCTCCGGATCCCAACCGGAGTCGTTATGCGTCCAGAAGATGCCGGGGTGATCGCGGCTGGCGGCGACGCCGCTACTTTCGCGGATGTCGTCGTGGAGCGGCACGGATACGGTCGGTGGTTCGCAGACGCCGTCGTCCCAGGTGGCGACGTCCACGGCCTCGCCGCACGCCATGGCGGAGACGATTCCGAAACACAGGATCAGGCTCAGACGGCGGCTCATGCGGTCCCGGTCTCGAGGTGGTCCGGGTCTAGCCCCGCAGCTCGGTTCTTGACCCAGCCCGGCGCGGGCAGGTTTTCCGCCTGCCGGCGGGGATACGCCTGGAACACGCGGCTGGCGACGTCGGGCTGGTTGAGGACCCGTGTGATGTGGAGAAGCAGCAGCGAGGACCATCGGCGCATCTCGCGGGCTGGGACGAGGTATCGGATGGTCAGGTCGGTCCAGGACTCGGCCACGGACACGAATACCTGGGGCCGGGTCGCGACGTCCCACGCGAGCCGTGACTGCTCGAGGAGTCCGGCGTACTCCTCGGCGGCAGCGAGCATGGTCTCCCCGAGGAGATCGTCCGCCGTTCGCTCGAGCACCTGTGCCGCCATCGGGAGGTCGCTTTCGTTGGCGACGCCAATGGTGAGCTCGTCCCAGACGTAGGGGAAGTCGCGGGTGTAGTTGACGATGTTCGAGCGCAGGACCTCGAGGTTGGGGAATGTCACGAGAGCGCCTGTGGACTGGGCGGCCTGGACCCGCTTGCCGGGGCCACCGGCCTCGAAGACGGTGGTAGTGAGGAAATCGATCCGTGCTACGTCACCGAAGACGTCACCAACGGCGATCCGGTCACCGATCCGGTAGTAGGAGCGGAACGAATTGAGCAGCCAGCCGGTGAAGCTCTCGATGGGAGCCTGGAGCGCCCAGGAGAGAGCGAGGCCGAAGAGGCCGACCGATCCAACGAGGGCCCGGGCGTCTCCGGACAGGACACTGAGCGCGGCACCGATGGCGACGAGCCAGATGAAGATTGAGACCAGGGCGGCGGTGGCCTGTGCCCGCTCCCAGCTGGCCAGCGCCGTACGGAGGCCAAGGCCGACCAGCCGGGCGAGGATCGCGGCGATGATGAGCAGTGCGAGGGCGATGCCGAGGGCCGGCAGCGCGGCATAGAAGTCTACGGCCAGGTCCCGCAGCGTGCCGGTCGCCTCGCGTGCGGCGTCGGCGGGATCCGGTGCGACGGTGTCGAGCTCGGTGGGCACGTCGATCTCGACCGTACGG
>CAYXJH010000167.1:0-7037 GCA_964465415.1 uncultured Gemmatimonadaceae bacterium | reverse complement strand
CTCGCCGGGAGGACTTTCATGAGATCGAGGTTCATGTTCGGGTCGGGCGTGGCACCGACGCGTTCGGCGCTCGTCCTGTGCGCGCTGGTAATGGCCGTGTTGGTGCCGGACGCGGCCGGCGCCCAGGACGCCCACGCCGGCGCGGCGGAGGAAGGCGCCGCCATCGAGCACCGGCAGTTGGCGCCCGCGGAACGGGAGCGGATCGACGCCCTGTTCGCCGAGTGGGACCGGCCGGCGTCGCCGGGGTGCGCACTGTCCGTGATCAGGGACGGGCGGACCCTGCTCGCCCGGGGTTACGGCAGCGCCAACCTGGACTACGAGGTGCCGATCACGCCCCGGACCGTGTTCTACCTGGCGTCGGTTTCGAAGCAGTTCACCGCGGCGGCGGTGGCGCTGGCCGCGGAGCAGGGGCGCCTGTCCCTGGACGACGACGTGCGGAGCTGGTTCCCCGAGCTCCCCGACTACGGCGCCGTGATCCGCGTCCGGCACCTGGTGCATCACACCAGCGGGCTACGCGACTACCTGGGCCTCATGTGGCTGGCGGGAATGCCGTTCGGCAACGTCTGGACCGATGATGACGTGCTGGAGCTCATCGCCCGCCAGCGTGCGCTCAACTTCGAGCCGGGCGCCGAGTTCCTGTACAGCAACAGCGGGTACTTCTTGATGTCCGTGCTCATCCGCCGCGCCACCGGGTACTCGCTCCGGGAATACACGACCCGGGAGCTCTTCGAGCCGCTGGGCATGGCCAGCACCTGGTTCCACGACGACGCGAGCCGAGTCGTGCCCGGTCGGGCGGTGGCTTACGGCCCGGACGGCGACGACGGCTTCCGGATGACCCACCTCTTCCACTTCGACAAGGTGGGGTCGGGGGGCCTGTACTCGACGATCGAAGACCTGGCACGCTGGGACGCCAACTTCTACAACAACGGGATCGGCGGCCCGGATCTCCTGGAGACGCTGCACACCCGGGGCGTGCTGCTCTCGGGTGACACCCTGGAGTACGCCTTCGGGCTCCGGCTCCATGAGTACCGCGGCGCGCCGATCGTCGGCCACGGCGGGTCCATGATGGGCTTCCGCACGATGCTGCTACGGTTCCCGGCCGAGCGGACCACGGTCATCACGCTGTGCAACCTGGACACCATCGATCCCGGCGAGCTGACGCTCCGCGTGGCGGACATCGTGCTCGCGGATCGCCTCGGCCCGCCCCCGGACGACCGGGCGGAGGTCGCGGGTGCTGACGGCGGGAACGACAACGGAGCTACCCCCGTCCTTCCCATGGCCCCGCTGTCCGCCTATGTCGGCTCGTATGTGAGCCCCGAGCTCGGGGCGACGTATCGGGCGGCGATCCGGGACGCGGCGCTCGTGCTCGTGCGCCCCGGGGGAGTCGAGACTCGTCTGACGCCGATGGGCGGCGATCGGTTCGAGACCGACAACGGCCTGGGCGTCCAATTCCTGCGCGACGGCGCGGTCGTCATCGGCTTCGCCCTGGACGCCGGTCGCGTCCGGGACATCCGTTTCGAGCGGCGGCTCGAGCCGGACCGGGCGGGGGCCCAGGAGTAGACCCGGGACTGCCCGATCGGCCGCTGGCTGGCATGCGTGTTGCCCCTTTCGCGGATCCCGATGCGCACCATGCCCGTGAGGAGGTCCCTTGATGGACGGAGAACGGCAGACGAACGCCCGCCAGCAGAACTGGCGCGACCGCGCCCCGTCCGAGGACCCGGCGGCGGAGGGGAACCCGTCGGAGCCGTCGGAGTCGACCGATCCCGCGGTGCGGGATTCGGTCCGCACCAACGACGTCGGGCGTCGCGACGGTGAGGACCGACGGGTGCGGGAGGAGCCGGTGGACCAGGACCGGAGGGTGGAAGCCCGCCGTGCCCGTGACCGGGACGCCCGGGATCGCCGGCGGAACCTGATCCACCGGGTCACGCTGGGCGTCGACTACCTGTTCTACGTCCTGTATGGGCTCCTGGCCGTCCGGTTCGTCCTCGCCGTCCTCGGGGCGGCGGAAACGGCCGGCTTCGTCCAGTTCATCCGCGGCGTCACCGACCCGTTCTACGCGCCGTTCAGCGGCATCGTGGGCTCGCCCGCCACCAACGGCGGCGTCCTGGACTTCCCGCTGATCATCGCGCTGCTCGCCTACATGCTGCTCCATCTGGCCGTCCGCGGACTGCTGCGTCTCCTCAGTGGTGACCGGGTAGCACCCTGACCCTTGAGAGCCCTCCGGGCCCGCGCGCAGCCCGGTACTGTTGTGCGCGGGAGCAGGTTGGCTATCGTTGTCCGTTGCCGAGCGCTTGTTGACCTGGAGAGGGAGTGATCGATGCCGCGGACGGAGTTCATCAGCACCGGGTTCCATGTGCCCGAACGCGTCGTGACGAACCACGAGCTGGCGGAGACGTGGAATACGTCGGATGAATGGATCCGCGAGCGTACGGGCATCGAGCAACGGCGCTGGGTCCGGTGGGGTGAGGAGGCCGGATCGGACCTGGCGGCGGAGGCCGCGCGCACCGCGCTGGACCGGGCGGGGATGGAGCCGGCCGAGCTGGATTGCATCGTGTTCGCGACGCTCAGCCCCGATTACTTCTTTCCTGGCGGCGGTGTGTTCCTGCAGCGGAAGCTGGGCGTGCCGGGTATCCCGGCGCTCGACGTACGGAACCAGTGCTCCGGGTTCCTGTACGGCTTGTCGGTCGCCGACGCCTGGGTACGCACGGGCCAGTACCGGCGGGTGCTGCTGGTGGGCGCCGAGGTCCACTCCACAGGCATGAGCTTCGACCCGGACCCGGACCCCATCCAGTACCTGTTCGGCGACGGGGCAGGTGCGGTGATCCTGGGCCCGACCGACGACCCGGACCGGGGCATCCTCTCCACGCACCTGCACGCCGACGGCCGGTTCGCCGAGAAGCTCTGGTGCGAGAGCGACGCGTCCGCGCGGTTCCCCCGCATCTCGCACGAGGACCTGGATGCGGGGCGCCACTATCCCACGATGGACGGCAGCGTCGTCTTCCGCCACGCCGTCACCGAGATGCCGAAGTCGGTCAAGGCGGCGCTCGAGGATCTCGACCTGGGCGTCGAGGACGTGGACCTGCTCATCGCCCACCAGGCGAACCTGAGGATCAACGAGGCCGTGCAGCGGCGCCTCGGACTGCGCGACGAGCAGGTCTACAACAATATCCAGCGCTTCGGCAACACGACGGCCGCGACCATCCCCATCGCCATCGACGAATGCGTCCAGCAGGGCCGGCTCGATCGCGGCGACCTCCTGGTGCTGACGGGGTTCGGCAGCGGCTTCACCTGGGGCAGCGCCGTGATCCGCTGGTAGGCGCCACCGGCGGCCACTACCGGCGACCGGGCGGCCCCAGGTACAGCCTCGCCACTCCCGGTGCCGGATCGACCTCGTTGGCCAGGGCGAAGTTCGTCACGAACAGTGCGTGGCGATCGGCGCCAGTGGTCCCGAAAACCACGCCGGCCGGGAAGTCGAGGCCTTCCGCGGCGACCGTCTCGACGGAGCTGCCATCCGGAGCGATCACGACCACCTTGTCCTGGACGTTGACCGCGCCAAAGATCCGGCCGTGCTCGTCGGCGACGATCCCGTCCAGGCCGACCAGCTCCTCGCCCGCCAGCACCAGCACCGGTTGGCCCGCGCCGCCGTCGGCCATCAGGGGCACGCGGATCAGCTGACCTCGCTCCGTGTTGGCGACGAACACCTGTCCCGCCTGCCCGGCCGCGCCCCCGCCGGACCGACCCGGAACGAATACGATCCCGTTCGCGCCGATCGGGATGCCCAGGCCGAAGTCTCCCGTGCCGGTCAGCAGGTCGTCCTGCACCCACAGGTCGACGGAGCCGTCACGGCTGATGCGCCAGACCGAGCCCGCCGCCGAGTCGGTCACGTACAGGTTGCCCCGGCGGTCGAACGCCAGGTCGTTCGGGAACGCCATGACATGGGTGCCCGCCACGTGCGCGGCTTCACCATCCCGCCCGATCCGCCACACGCCCCGGATCGCATCGCTCGATGACACCACCGCGGCGTACAGCGTGCCGTCCTCCCTGAAGGTGAGGCCGAGCACGCCAATGTCCCCTTCCTCCAGCGGGATCGTGGCCACGACTTCGGACGTGCCGTCTGCCACGCGGCGGATCTCGCCCAGGCCAGTCATGCCGACGTAGATGCCGCCGCCGGTCCTCGCCGCGATGCCCTCGGGTAACTCACCCGCGGCCGGATCGAACGCCACGACCAGCTCCACCGTCGCCGTCACGCCACCCCAGCCTGCCGCGGCCAGCGTCATGCCGTTCGACCCCCCTTCCCCTCCCTCGGCCACCGGGCCTGCGCCCGCGTCACAACCCGATGCCACTGCCATGAGTGCGACCGTGCCACACGCGGTCGCCCATCGGAAGAGCCTTGCCCGCATCCATACCTCCTGGTTCAGGTTCGCTTGAACGGATCCGCCGCGGCCGGGGGGGTCCGGCGGCCGGCCGGGCGCGAACGTAGATACACACCCGGTCGTCCGAACTCAAGAGGCGCGCCTCGCCGCGCCGGACCCGGTCCGCCCGGGCATCCAGCGGCACGTGATCCCTCATTGACCGTCCCCTAGGGCCGCTCCATAGTGACGGGTTGTCGCCGGGGTGCGGTCGCCGACCAACCAGGAAGAGGGGGTGAGGCGCGTGAAGGAATCGACCGTCGACGTGCAACGCCCGCGCGGGGTGAATCGCGCGTCGCGGGCAATACCGCGGGACTTCTGGCGGAGCTTCGGGCCCGGCCTCCTGTGGGCGGCGGCGGCGATCGGCGTATCGCACCTGGTACAGTCCACGCGCGCGGGCGCGGACGCGGGCTTCGGGCTGGCGGGTGTGATCCTCCTGGCGCTGGTCCTCAAGTACCCGTTCTTCGAGTACGGCCCGCGGTACGCGGCGGCCACGGGCCGCAGTCTGGTCGAGGGGTACGCGGGCGTGGGCAGGTGGGCGGTGTGGACGTACCTGCTGATCACGCTGGCGACGGCAGTGATCGTGAACGCGGCCATCCTCCTGTTCACCGGGTTCCTGCTGCTCTCGGTGCTGGGGCTGAGCTGGCCGGTGTGGCTCGCCGCCGGCGCGCTGTACACGGGGTGCGCCGCACTGCTCTGGGTGGGGCGGTACCCGCTCCTGGACGGTACGATCAAGGCGATCCTCGTTGCGCTGGCGATCTCGACCCTGGTCGCCGCGATCCTGGCCGTTCGCCACGCCGACTTCGGCACGGTTGCAGTCATCCCCGAGATCGGCGCTGGCTCACTCATCTCGTTCGGGTTCGTGATCGCGCTGGTAGGGTGGATGCCGTCGGCGGTGGACATCTCGGTCTGGAGCTCGCTCTGGACGCTGGCGAAGGACGAGTCCGAGAACGCCCGGGCGACCGTCGCGAACGCGCTGCTCGACTTCAGGATCGGGTACGTGGGCACCGCTGTGATGGCATTCGCGTTCGTGACGCTTGGCTCGGCGGTCATGCACGGGAGCGGTGAACGCTTCAGCCCCGCCGGTGCCGCGTTCTCGCTCCAGCTGGTGGAGCTGTACGGCCAGACGCTGGGCGCATGGTCGCGGCCGTTCGTGCTGGTGGCCGTCCTCACCACCATGCTGTCGACGTCCCTGGCGGTGGTGGACGGGTTCCCGCGAGGGATTGCACGGTCCTTCGAAGTCCTGTTGGGCCGGCGCGCGAACGGCGTCGTGCGGCAGCAGGCCGGCTCGTTCTATTGGGCCGCCATGGTGGCCATCGGCGTGGCGACCCCGGTGACGCTCGCCGTGTTCGCCGGGTCGCTGACCGGCATGGTCGACTTCGCCACTACCGTGACGTTCCTGACCGCCCCCGTGCTGGGCTACCTCAACCTCCGCGCCGTGCTGAGCAGCGACGTGGCGCCGGAGCACCGCCCGGGTCCGGCGCTGCGGTGGCTGTCGTGGATCGCGCTGGCGGTGCTGGGGGTGTTCGGGATAGTGTACCTGGTCACGTTCGTGGGGTGAGGTATGAAGGTACACCAGTGAGCGTTGCCCCGGGAACGGCGCCCGGCCGCCGGATCACCGTCGGGACACCGGAGCAGATCGAGCTGGGGTTCGACATCGCGGACCTGGGCTCGCGGTTCGTCGCGCTCCTGATCGACCTGGCGCTACTGGGCGTCTCGATCACGGGCCTCGCCCTTCTGGGGCTGTGGACATCCCGGCAGCTCGACCTCTCGCCCCAGCTGACGGGCGTCGGACTGGCCGCGCTGATCTTCCTGCTGTTCCTGGTTACGTGGGGCTACTTCGTGTACTTCGAGGGCTTCCGCGACGGTCGCACGCCCGGGAAGCGCTGGTCCGGGTTGCGCGTGATCCACGAGGGTAGCCAGCCGCTCACGGTGCGCGGCGCGGCGATCCGGAACCTCATCCGGGTGATCGACGCGCAGCCGGTGTTCACATGGCTGGTGGGCGGCGTGGCCATGTGGGTCCATCCGCGGACCCAGCGGCTGGGCGACATGGCGGCGGCGACGCTGGTCGTGCGCGACCGGGGCGCGGCGGACCTGTCGCCGTCGGAGCTGGCGTCACTGGTCCGAGACCAGGGCGAGGAGCCGAGGCTCACGGACGATGAGTTCGAGACCCTGGACCGGTTCCTGGAGCGCCGTCCCGAGCTTTCCCGTGATGCGCTGGCGCGCCTCTCGTCCCAGCTGGCCGACTCTCTGGCGCCGCACCTGGCCGGAATGGACCCGGAAGGCGGGAGCGTCGAAAAGCGGCTGGAGGCGCTGTACGAGGACGAGCGACCCCGCCGAGCGTTGACACGCGTGCTGGGTTCCGCCGCCTCGCCGCTGGCCCGGTCGCTGGTCCTGAGTCAGGCCGACCGGTGGGTGGAGTATCGGGAGCTGGTCGACCGGGCGAACCACCGCGGGTTGGCCGCGCTGTCGGCTGATGAGATCGCCCGCTTCGCGATGCTCTACAGGACGACCTCGGCCGACCTGGCCCGCGCCCGTACATACGGGGCCTCGGGACCGCTGGTGTTCTCGCTGGAGCGGTGGGTCGGCGCGGGCCACAACCTGCTCTACCGTCCGCGCGGGCGCTCC
>CAYXJH010000166.1:0-7045 GCA_964465415.1 uncultured Gemmatimonadaceae bacterium | reverse complement strand
GGCAGGGGAGCGGACGCCGGTGAGACGGGAGCCGCGACCCGCCCGGCCCACGGCAAGCGCCCGGAACCCGGCGATGGCCGTCAGCACGATCACGACCCGGCGCTCGGGCCAGGCGCCGAGAAGAGTCGCTCCGCCCAGTTCCGCGATGCGTGGCCCGAGGTCAGGACGCTGCTCCATCGACATCGCCTCCCCCTGGCGATCGGCATGGTCCTCATGGTCTTCAACCGCGCCGCTGGGCTGGTCCTGCCGGGGACGTCGAAGTTCCTGATCGACGATGTCCTGGGGCAGGGGCGGATGGACCTTCTGCTCCCGCTGGCGGGCGTGGCGGCGCTGGCCACCCTCGTGCAGGCGGGCACAGGCTTCGGCCTGGCCCAGGTCGTCAGCGTGAGCGGGCAGCGGGCCATCGCCGAGATGCGCGAGTCGATCCAGGAGCATGTCATCCACCTGCCCGTCGCCTACTTCGACTCCACCAAGTCCGGCGTCCTGATCTCCCGGGTCATGAGCGACGCCGAGGGGATACGGAACCTGGTGGGCACCGGCATCATCAGCCTGATCGGCGGGTTCCTCACCGCCATCGTCGCCGCCATCATCTTGTTCGCTCTCAACCCGACCATGACGCTGGCCGCCATTGTCGTGCTGCTGGCGTTCGGTGGCGGCATGGCGTTCGCCTTCCAGCGCCTCCGGCCCATCTTCCGCGAGCGCGGCAAGATCCAGGCGGAGGTGACCGGTCGCCTGGGAGAGGGCCTGGGCGGGATCCGGGTCGTGAAGACCTACGTGGCGGAGCCCCGGGAAGCCGAGATCTTCCGGGGCGGCGTGGGCCGGCTGTTTCGCAACATCTCCAGCACCATCACCGGGACCTCGGCCGTGTCCGCCGTCTCGACGTTGGTCGTCGGCGGGCTGGGGGTCCTGATCATGATCATGGGAGGCAGGGCCATCGCGGCGGGAGCGATGAGCGTCGGCGACTTCGTCGCCTACATCTTCTACGTCGGTCTCATGGCTGCGCCGCTGGTTCAGATCGCGGGCATCGGCACGCAGATGTCCGAGGCGTTCGCGGGGCTGGACCGGATCCGGGAGCTTCGGCGCGTCGCCCGTGAGGACGGCCAGGAGGAAGGCAAGGCGCGCGTCAGCGGCGTACGGGGCGAGGTGGTCTTCGAAGGGGTGACGTTCGCCTACACACCCGGTGAGCCGGTGGTGCGCGACGTGTCATTGCACGCGCCCTCGGGCACGACCACGGCCCTGGTCGGCCCGAGCGGGGCGGGCAAGTCGACGCTCATCGGGCTGGTCATGGCGTTCCATCACCCGACGTCGGGGCGCGTCCTGGTCGATGGCCGTGATCTGGCCAGGGTCCGGCTGCACGAGTATCGTGCTCACCTGGGCGTGGTCCCGCAGGACAACTTCCTGTTCGATGGCACGATTCGAGACAACATCACGTACGGCCGACCCGATGCGTCCGAGGCGGACGTGATCGAGGCCGCGCGGGTTGCGCACTGCGATGAGTTCATCGACCGCTTCGAGAATGGGCTCGACACCGTCATCGGTGAGCGGGGCGTCAAGCTGAGCGGCGGGCAGCGGCAGCGCGTCGCCATCGCCCGCGCGGTGCTCGCCGACCCCCGGATCCTGATCCTGGACGAGGCCACATCGTCACTGGACTCGGAGTCGGAGGCCATGATCCGCGACGGCATCAACACGCTCCGGCAGGGTCGGACCACATTCGTCATCGCACACCGCCTGTCCACCATCCGCAGCGCCGACCAGATCCTGGTGATGGACGACGGGCGCGTCGTCGAGCGGGGGACGCACGCCGCCCTGCTGGCCGCCGGGGGCCTGTACCGCCGCCTCTACGAGAAGCAGCACGGGGTGGAGAGCGACCGCTTTGTCGTCTAGAGCCCCGCGTTCATGATGGTCCCCCTGCTTCTGGTCATCATCGGCTCGCTGGCCATCTCGTTTCTCTGCTCCATCCTCGAGGCCGTCCTCCTCTCCATCACCCACTCCTATGTGGGCGTGCTGAAGGAACGAGGCAGCCCGGCCGCACCGATCCTGGCGAAGATGCGCGAGCACATCGATGAGCCGATCGCAGCCATCCTCACGCTGAACACCATCGCCCATACGGTGGGGGCGGCGGTCGGCGGGGCGCTGGCGTTCCAGGTCTTCGGCAGCGAATGGATCGCGCTGTTCTCCGCCGCTCTCACCCTGGCGATCCTCGTCTTTTCGGAGATCCTGCCGAAGACGCTGGGCGCGACGTACTGGCAGGCGCTGGCCCCGTCGGTCACGTATGTGCTTCGCGTGATGATCGTGCTTCTCAAGCCGGTCCTCATCCCGTTGGCCTGGTTCAATCGCCTCATCTCGCCGCGCGGCGCGCGGCAGCCCAAGGTGAGCCGCGCCGAACTGGAGGTGCTGGCGGAGATCGGGCGCAGGGAGGGCACGATCGACGAGGAGGAGTGGCAGGTCGTCACGAACGTGATCAACCTGGACCAGGTCCGGGTCGAGCAGGTGATGACGCCGCGGACCCGTATCGTGGCCGTGCCGGCCGATGGCGGACTGGACGGCGCGAAGCGGCTTTTCCTGGAGCAGGGACACTCCCGCCTCCCCGTCTACGGCGAGTCGCTGGATGACATCGTGGGCGTCGTGCTGGCCCGTGACGCCTGGCGGGCCCGTGAGGAGGGCATTACCGACCTGCGGGCGATCATGCGCGACCCGCGCTTCGTGCCGGAGAGCAAGCCGGTGGAGGACATGATCCGTGAGATGCGGGAGGAGCGCGTCAACCTGGCCATCGTGGTGGACGAGTACGGCGGAACGGCGGGCCTGGTGACGCTGGAGGACCTGATCGAGGAGATCGTCGGGGAGATCCAGGATGAGCACGAGGTCGAGCCCCTCCCGTTCGAGGAAACGGTGCCGGGCGAGGTCCGGATCGGCGGACAGGTGCCGGTGTGGGAGGTGAACGAACGGTTCCAGCTCGAGCTGCCCGACGAGCCCTACGACACGATCGCGGGGTTCGTGCTCCATCGGCTGGGCCGGATCGCACGCGTCGGCGACGAAATTGCCGTGGCACGAGGCCGGCTCAAGGTGGCTGGCATGGACGGCCGGCGCATTGCCATGATCACGTTCATCCCGATCGGAGATGAAGAGGCATGATAGTTCGGGCTCCGGTCGCTCTCGGCCTGGCGGTGATCGCCCTCCTCGCGGCGATCAGCCCGGTGGCATCCCAGGAGAGCCCGGCGCAGGACGCCCTGACCCGGCAGCCGGAGCAGCCTGGCATCTTCGAGGTGGCGACGCGCACGCGGATCGTGGCAGACTCGGCCGCCCGGGCGGAGCGGAACATCGAACGGTTGGCCGCGACGACGGCGCTCGCCGCGGAGATCGAGGCGGCGGCGGACCGGCAGGCGGAGCTACAGGCGCTTCTGACCTCCATGGTGGAGATGGAGTTCGTGCGGCTGGAGCGACTGTCCCGCCTCCGGGATCAGGCGCTGGTCGAGGACGACCGGTTGGAGGCGCTCCAGGCGCGGCTCATGGAGCGGCTCGACCAGCTGGGAGCGTTGCGTGCCCGCTGGGCGGAGCACGAGCAGCGGTGGCGTAGCTGGCGTGCGGAGCTGCGGGCGGACCCGGGCTTCGCGACGGTCGAGGCGGACGTACAGGAAGTGATCGGCCGTATCGAGGAGGTGGTCGAGCAGGCGTCGGACGCGGCCACAAGCGTGCTCGCGCTCCAGCGCCGCACGGAGGAGTTGCGAGGAGAGATCGAGCAAATCGGCGCGGTGGTGGCGGCGATTCGGGAGGGTCGGCGGCGCGCGTTGCTGGAGCGTGGCGAGCCGGTCCTGCTGTCGTCGGAGCACCGGTCCCAGCTCGCGGAATGGGAATGGCGGGCGTGGGACCCGACGGCGGCGATCCAGCCGCGGGCGTACCTGGCGTTCGGCCGGGACAACCTGGGCCTCCTGCTGTTTCACGCGGTTCTGGCCCTTGGCCTGGCGCTCGCGGCCCGGCGGCTTCGGCGGTGGGGGCGTCACCACGATGGCTGGGGCGGGCTGCTGGATCACCCCTGGGCGCTGGGTGTCCTGACCTCGGTCATCATCGCCATCCAGCGGATCACGCTCGCCCCACCGTTGTGGGACGTGCTCCTGTGGGCCCTCTTCGGTGCGTGCGCGGTCCTCCTGAGCCGTTGCCTCTTCCAGGCCCGGGCGCTGCGCTGGACAGTCCTGCTCCTGGCGGCCTTCTACCCCGTGTTCCTGCTGCTGGAGGTGGCCCAGCTGCCGACTCCGGTGTTCCGGATCGGCCTGGTCGCGGTGGCGGCCGCCGCGCTGCCGATCTTCCTCGTTCTGGGCCGGGCGCGGGTGCGGGCAGCGGCGGCGGAGGAGTCCAGCGATCCGCGCCGCATCTGGCCGCTGCGGATCGGGGCGTTGATGTGGGCCGTGGTCCTGTTGGCGGTGGTGATCGGCTATGACGCGTTCGGCCGGTGGATCCTGCATGCCTCGGTGACCAGCGCCGCCGTGGCGTTCGTGGTCGTGCTTGTGTTCGCGCTGATCCGCATCGCGCTGCCCATGCTGCTCGAGGTCGCGGAGACGGGGCGGCGGCTCCGTGGCGCGGGGGTCAGGGTGGCGCAGCGGCTGATCCTGCTGTCGCAGATCGCGCTCGTCGTGATGGCCGCGCTGGTGGTGCTCGACGTCTGGGGCGTGGGCGAGTCACCGATCGCCATGTGGCGCGCGATCACCGGCACTGGTCTTATGGTCGGCCCGCTCCACGTCACGGTCGGCCGGATCGTGATGGCCGCGCTCGTGGTCTACCTGGCGTTCCTGGTATCCGGCGTTGTGCGCACGCTGGTCACGGCCGATGTCCAGCGCCGTCAGGCCGGGGACCGTGGCCTGGGCGAATCCATCAGTCGCCTGGTCCACTATGCGGTCATCACGGTGGGCGTGGTCATCGCCATGGCCGCACTCGGGGTGGAGCTCCAGAACTTCGCGATCCTGGCCGGCGCATTGGGGATCGGCGTCGGCTTCGGGCTCCAGAACGTGGTGAACAACTTCGCCAGCGGGCTGATCCTTCTGTTCGAGCGCCCGGTCCGCGTGGGGGACACCGTGGTCGTCAACGACGAATGGGGAACCATCAAGAAGATCGGGCTCCGATCCACGATCATGGTGACGTTCGACCAGTCGGAGATGATCGTGCCGAACGCCGACCTGGTCTCGGAGAAGGTCACGAACTGGACATTGTCGAATCCCACCGCGCGCGTGATCCTGCCGGTAGGCGTGGCCTACGGGAGCGACATCGCCCAGGTGCTGAAGGTCCTCATGGAATCGGCGTTCGCCCATGAAGCCGTCCTGAAGGAGCCGCCGCCGGAGGCGCTGTTCGTGGGGTTCGGCGACAGCTCGCTCGACTTCGAGCTGCGTGTCTGGGTGAACAACATCCGCCTTCGCCTCCAGGTACGGAGCGTGGTCCTCACCGAGGTCGAGCGGCGGCTGGCGGAGCTGGACATCGAGATTCCGTTCCCGCAGCGCGACCTCCACCTCCGCTCCATCGACGAGAGCGCGCTGGCTCGCTGGCGCGACGGCGCATGACCCTTCGCGCCGGCGGGGCAGGCGTCAGCGCCAGACCGTGCCCAGGAACTCCTGCACCTCCGGGACGCCGCCCTGGAGGATCAGGTACCCGTCGTGCGGCTCGCCCGCCGTCATCTCGCCGGCCACGGTCGTCGTCATCAACGCGCGGACGGCCTCCGGGTCATCAGGGTGGACACCCAGCGCCCAGCCCAGCTTGATGTACGCGACCTCGGGAAGCATGTTGCCGAGTGGCACCACGCCCAGCTCCAGGATCTCGCGGCCCGTCTCGTAGACATGCATCTGGACGAAGCCCCAGAGCGTCTGGAGCGTCATGTAGACCTGCACGCCCGCATCCCGCGCGCGCTCCAGCGCAGGGTAGATCAGGCGGTTGACGTGACCGAGGCCGGTACCGGCAATGATGATCCCCCGGTAGCCGCGGTCCACCATCGCATCGATCACATCCGGCTGCATTCCCGGGTAGTAGTAGGTCAACGTGACGCGCGGGTCGAACACGGCCCTGACCTCCGCGTCCCGGTCGTCCCGGCGCGGGCGCCAGTCGTCGTGGAGCGGTGTGACGGTGCCCTCCTCGACCATGGCGACGGGGATGTCGCCCAGCGTCCGGAACGTGCTGCGGACGGAGCTGTGCATCTTGCGTACGCGGGTGCCCCGGTGCAGGAGGTTGTAGAGATCGGAGGTGGGGCCGAACATGCAGACCAGAACCTCCGCGATGGGCCCGTGACCGGCTGCCCAGGCGGCGCTGATGAGGTTCCGCGCGGCGTCCGACGAGGGCCGGTCCGAGGATCGCTGGCTCCCGACCATGATGACCGGAACCGGCGGCTTCTGGACCATGAAGCTCAGGGCTGCGGAAGTGTGGTGCATGGTGTCGGTGCCGTGCCCCACCATCACCCCGTCGTACCCCTCGGCGATGGCTTGACCGATCTTCTCCGCCAGGGCCAGGTACTGCTCCG
The DNA here is from genome assembly GCA_964465415.1 of uncultured Gemmatimonadaceae bacterium. Lineage (GTDB taxonomy): Bacteria > Gemmatimonadota > Gemmatimonadetes > Longimicrobiales > RSA9 > SLCC01. Next base: position 555 of record CAYXJH010000166.1, on the reverse strand, counting down.
GTCCCATGTTCTCGGAGAACACGCCGAACAGCTTCTCCGTCTGGAGGTTGCAGATGGCAGCCAGCTCGGGGACCGAGCCGTACAGCTCGCCGGGACTGAACGCGGGGATCACCGCGCCGGTCCGGTAGTCCAGCCGGGACGCGATCGTCCCGCCGGTGCCCAGCAGCTTTACCGACGGGTTGGCAGGGTCGGTGGGGAAGGCCTTTTCCGGGATCTGGTAATGCGCCTCGCGGTAGCCCGTCCGGTGCAGGGCCAGCACGGTGTCATGGCGGATGCCGATGTTGTACCCGGAGTCCAGCTTCAGGACCAGGTGCAGCGCATCGCTGGTCTCCGAGCGCGGGAGCAGCAGCCCCTGGAAGACGCCTCGCGTGGTCTCGGCTCGCAGCTCGCACCAGACCGTGATCCCGAACCGGCGCATGACATCGAGGGCCGGGCCGCGGTAGCCATGGTCTGCCCCCGCGGCCCCCACCGCCTTCGCGCTTCCGGCTGCCGCGCCCCGGCCGTCCGCGTGCGCGCTCACGACCTCGCCTCCGTCGCCGCGGGGATCGGGCTTTC
>CAYXJH010000165.1:0-7055 GCA_964465415.1 uncultured Gemmatimonadaceae bacterium | reverse complement strand
TCACGCTCATGGAATAGTCGAGGAAGCTCTCGCGCATCTCCTCCTCGATCAGGCGGGGCACTACGCGCTCGCGCCGCTGCGGCATCACCATCTCGTGTCCGTCTCCACTGCGTACGGTGGGAGGTCCTGCGGTCAACGCAATGTGGGGGGAGGGGCGGAGTTCGTCGAGTCGAGTCGGGCGCGACTTCGACGTCGGCTCAGCGGCTGACCAGTTGCCGGGCCACGAACCACACGTTCGCCGGACGCTCCGCCAGCCGGCGCATGTACCACGGGAACCAGTGCTCGCCGTAGGCGATGAGGGTGCGGACGCGGGCGCCGTCCGCCACGAGCGCCTGTTGGAGCTCGGTGCGCACGCCGTACAGGAGGTGGAACTCGAGCTGGTCCGCGCCCAGCCTCGCCCTACTGGCCTCCTCCCGGATCGCCGCGATCAGACGGTCGTCGTGGGTGCCGAACACGGGGACGGCGCTCCGGACATACGTCCGGTCGGCGATGATGCGGGTCGCCAGGTCGTGAAACGCGGAATCGACCGCTGCCCGGCTCTGGATGGCCTCCGCGGGATGCTCCCGGTAGGCGCCCTTCACGAGGCGGACCCGAACGCCGAGGTCCATCAGCGAGGCGAGGTCGTCGGGTGTCCGGTGGAGATAGGCCTGGAGGCACACGCCCACGCGGGATGAGCGGGCCCGGGCAGCCCGGACGAGATCGAGGGTCGCATCGACGTAGGGGCTCGCCTCCATGTCGATCCACACCATGCCGGTACTGGACTCGACCTTCGCTACGATACGCCGAAGGTTCCCGGTCGCCAGCTCCAGCCCGTCGTCGAGCCCGATCTGGGTCGGCTTGACCGAGATCTCGGCGTCCACCCCGCGCTCGGCCACCTGGTCGAGGACCCGGAGGTAGTGGTCCACGACGGCGCCGGCCTCGGCCGCGCCGGCCACGTTCTCGCCGAGATGCGTCAGGACGACTCCCCGGCCCGTCCGGTTGATCTCAATACCCGCCTCGAGCGCGTCATCGAGCGTTTCACCGGGCATGAACCGGCGGACCGCTCGACGCGCGAACGCCCGTCGTTTCATCTGGCGCTCGACAAGCCGCGAGCGAGACAGCCGGAGGAGGGTAGAGCGGAGCATGGAGGGTAGTACGGCGGCTGCCTGGCCGGTGTCAAGGAGATCGCCCTCGCGACCCGTGCAGCCATTCCCGCGCCCCGGATGGACCGCGGTATTGGCGGCATGCATGAGGCCAGCTCTTTCTTCTCGCTCGTTGCCGCGGCCCGGGACCGACGCGGCCGGCTCGCTCTGATCGAAGCCCTGGGCTTCGAACCGTACGACGAGACGGTCCCGCGTGGCGCGTGGTGCGCGTACGGCGTCCCGGACGTGCCGGGGCTGCTGGCCTTGACGGTGGCCGGAAGGGCCGGATCCCTGGACGTGCTGCTGGTCGAGCTCGAGGACCCGATTCCGGCCGCAGGAGTGAGCGCGATCGCACGGGCGGTGCGCGGCAGGAACCCGTTGCGGCTCCACCTATTCGTGTTCGCCGCACCGGCCTGGCTCAGCCTGGGGACGTTCGGACTGGACGAGGAGTTCGTCCACCTCACGCTGGGGACGGACCGGGTCCGATACACGGACGTGGAAGCGCTGTGCGAGATGGCGCGGCGGGACGGCGAGGAAGGCCTCGGGCTGGCGCTGCGGCATTCACGAGCCCTGGATCGCTCCCGGGTCACCCACCTCTTCTTCCGGGACTTCCGGGGTCATCGGGATGCCGTTGCCCGGGCTTTCAGCGGCATTCCCGCCGCCGCGGATCGCGATCGTGCCCAACTCGCCATCCTGTTTCTCTGCCGCCTTACGTTCCTCTATTTCCTCCAGCGCAGGAGCCTACTCTGCGGTGACGACCAGTACCTGGTCCGGCTGCTGGGGAAGTGGGAGAACCTACGGCGGGAGCGGCAGGGAGCCGATAAGACCGACGGCGCACCCGGGCCTTCCTTCTTTCGCGCCAGGCTGGCACCTCTGTTCTTCGGCGCCCTGAACCGAGCGCCGGAGGACCGATCGCCGGAGGCGGCATCGCTCGGTGACCTGCCGTACCTGAATGGCGGACTGTTCGATCCGCACGTGTTCGAGCGTCGCTACCCGCAGCTGGATCTGCCGGATGCGGTCGTGCGAAGCGTGTTGGTGGATCTGCTCGAGCGCTACCGATTCACGTCCAGCGAGGCAGCGTCCGAAAACGAATCCGGTTACGGCGTGGACCCCGAGGTCCTGGGTCGCGTCTTCGAAGGTCTCATGGACCCGGACGAGCGGGGCAGCACGGGCAGCTTCTACACGCCGGCCCCGGTGGTTCACCGGGTGGTGCGGGACGCGGTGGGCGAGTACCTGGCTGGCGCGTGCCCTGGAGTCGACCCGGACATCCTCGACCGCGGGCAGTCGATCGCTCTGGAGGGGGACCGCACCCGCGTGATGCGCTCGCTCGAGCGACTGCGTGTTCTGGATCCCGCGTGCGGGTCGGGCGCGTTCCTCCTCGGTGCGCTCCATCGCCTGGCCCATACGCTCGGCGTCGTGTCCGGCCGTTCCGTCGCTCTGGTTCGTCGCGATGTGGTCGCCCGTTCGCTTCACGGCGTCGACCTGCTGGACGACGCGGCGCTGTTGTGCTCCCTCAGAATCTGGCTCGCGCTTTCCGAGGAGGACGCCACAGTCCGGCCCCTTCCCAACCTGGATCGCCGTATTCGGCAGGGTGACGCGCTCATGGATCCGCTCGACATGTGGACCACGGGGACCGGAACCATGGTCCATGGCCGCGCCATACTCGCCGACCCTGACCTGCGCCGGGCCCATCGCGCCGTCGGACCTGCTGCGCAGCGATACCTGGAGTCCTCGTCGACCAGCCGGGATACGGCCCGGACGGAGCTGGAGGACGTGGAACGACGCCTTGCCCGTACGTGGATCGCGCGGCTCCGGTCGCTGAACCATCACCAGCTCCTCGAGCTGCGGTCCGCCGCGTCGGCTCGTGATCTGTTCGGTAACACCCCGGAGCAGTCCAGGCGTGCGGCCCTGGAGCTCGAGCGGGCGATCGGGAGGAGGCGTGAGATCGACGACGTCGCCCGTCAACTCGAGGATCGTGGAGCGTTGCCGTTCTTCAGCTTCGGCGTCCACTTCGCCGAAGCGGGCGGCACCTTCGACCTGATCGTGTCGAATCCACCTTGGGTTCGGGCGCATCGGTGGCCCGACCTTCTACGTCGGGTGGCCGCCCAGAAGTACGAGGTCTGCCGTGACCCGGGGTGGCCGGGCGCACCGGGCGCGGCCGGTGGTGCGGGCGGATCCGGCGCGCAGATCGATCTCTCCCTCCTCTTTGTCGAGCGCTGCTGTCGCCTCCTGGCGCCCGGAGGGGTGCTTGCCATCCTGGTCCCGGCCAAGGTGTTGCGAGCGCTGTACGGAGGCCCTGCGCGCCGGATGCTGTTGCGCGATCTGGAGATCGCGGTGCTCGAAGACCACGCCCTGGACCAGCGGTCCATCTTCCGGGCGGACGCATTCGTGGCGGTGCTGATCGCCCGCCGGCCGGCGGCGAAAGTGGGCGGCTCGTCGAGCGGGCGGGAGATCCGGGTCCGGATGGTCCGGCGCGGATCGCCACCGCTGGAGTTCCACACCCATCCGTTGGATCTACCGCTGGTTCCGTCCGACCCCGCCTCTCCATGGGTGTTGGCGCCGCCGGCGGTGGCGGCCGTGCTGCGGGTCATGCAGTCCGCGGGACCTCCGCTGGGTGAGCACGACGACGTCCGGGTGCGGCGAGGTGTCATGACGGGAGCCAACGATGTCCTCGTCCTGAACGCAGTAGCGCTCCGGCTCGGAGGGCTGGCGCGGGTCGAGGCGGCCGGATACGCCGCCGCGCGCCGCAGGGGTCAGGCCGCGCGGGCGGCTGGGCGGTTCCGTGCCCACGTGGAAACCGCCGCCCTGCGGCCTCTCGTTCGCGGCGCGGACATCGATGCCTTCCGATACGGCCGTGAGAGCTGCGTGGTCTGGTGCCACGACAGGGATGTCGCCCCCGTGTCGCCGCCTCCTCGCATGGCGCGGTACCTGGACCGGCACAGGCAAATGCTCGAGGCCCGACCCGGTTGGCGGCAGGGGCTTCCAACTGGGGTCCTGTTCCGCCTTTCATCCGACACGCTGAAGCCGAAGGTGGCCTGGCACGACCTCTCGGATACGATCCGGGCCGTTGCGCTTCCGGCGCGGATCCCGTTCGCGGGTGTCGAACGCGAACTGATCCCCCTCAACACGGTGTACTTCATCCCGGTCAATGATGAGCGGGATGGGCTCCTGCTGGCCGCGTTGTTCAACTCCCTGCCGGTACGGACGTTCGCCCGATCCATCGCCGAGCGGGCCAAGGACGCGCGGTTCCGGTTCTTCGCGTGGACCATGGCGTGCCTCCCACTGCCTCTGGGCACACGGCACCAGCGGAGCGCGGGCGACATCCTGGCCCTATCCGAGCGAGCCCATCGGGACGGCGGCCTCGACCGGGCAGGTCAGCGGCAGCTCGATGTCGCGGTCGCCGCGATATACGGTCTCGAACCGGATCAACTGGAAACCCTCCAGCGGTTCGACCGGTGGCTGAGAGGTGAGTCATGAGCGAGGGACGGCCGGGGTTGTTCGACGAGCGAGGCAATCCGCCGCTGCGGGCCAGGATCGGCCAGCTGCTGGCCACCGCGGACGAGGCTGTGTTCGCCGTGGGCCGCATCCGGCTTGGTGTCCTGGACCTCGCGGAATGGGAGCTGGCCAGTCTTCAAAGTTGCCGTGTCCTACTGGGCCACCTCGATGCCTCGACCCTTCTGGACGCCGCCGACGATGACGGGCCCACAAGGGCTCCGACACTCGGTCCGCTCTTGCGTTTCGCCGCTACTGGACGGCTCGAGGTTCGCTCCGCCGGGGTGGGTAGCTGGAGCCCCGACTTCGCTGTGGTTAGCGCCGCCGGGCGGCGGGTCGGGCTGGTGGGAGCTATCTACTTTGGAAGGCCGGATCTCGTTATCGGACCAGCCCTTACGGTGCCGATCGTCGAGCCCGCCGAGACCAGCTTGCTGGTGGCCAGGTTCGACGATCTGTGGCAGCGCGCCCACGACGTGCTCCCCGCCGTTCGAGACGTCCTGGAACGCGCCCATGAACTGGAAGATGCTTCCGGCCGACCAGGTCGCGGCCAGCATCCTGGCCAGCCTGTTCAGTGACGACGGGGAGGGCGGCATGCCGGGCGAATGGTCCGGCACGGTCACCCTGGCCGGGTACCAGGAGACAGCGGTCCGCCGTGCGAGGCACATTCTGACTCGGCGAGGCGGCGTCCTGATCGCCGACGATGTGGGGCTCGGCAAGACGTTCGTCGCGCTGGCCCTGTTGGAACACGAACTGGAGCGGGGCGAGATCGTGGTGGTCGCGGTGCCGGCTGCACTCCGGCCGATCTGGAAACGGGCACTGCGCCGCTGGTCCAGCCATGCCCGCGCCGGCCGCCTTCATCTGCTGTCGCACGCCCAGCTCAGTCGAGGCACTCATCCGGCCGGCCTGGCGGGTCGGGTTGGACTCGTCATCGTGGACGAGGCACACCGGTTCCGTAACCCGGGCACGCGCCGGCACATGGCGCTGGCGGAGCTGTGCGGAGGCGCCAGGGTCGCTCTCGTGACCGCCACGCCGCTCAACAACGATGTGGTCGACCTGTACGGTCTGCTCCGCCTGTTCGCGGCCGACTACGCGTTCGCCGACGTGGGTGTGGCGAGCCTGCGCGCTGTGTTCGGTGTTCCTGGCAGGAGCCCGGGTCCGGCACAGGCCGCCGCGCCGCACCTGTGGACGTCGGCGGTTCGACGCATCCTGCGGGAGGTGATGGTACGTCGGACGCGCTCGATGCTGCGGATGGCGGGCAACGAGCTGCGGATCGGACCGCGAATTCTCCGATTCCCCCACCGCGCGCCTCCAAGCGTGGTGCGGTACGAGGAGCCGCGGATGGCTGCGTGGGTCCGCGCGATCGAAGCGCTGGAACTCGCTCCGTTCACGATGTCGGACGGACAGCCAGCGGCAGGTGGCCAGGCCGCGTTGGTGCGGCTCGGGCTGCTCAAGCGACTGGACTCGTCTCGTGCCGCATTCGAGCGGTCCACCCGGCGTCAACAGGAGTTCTTCAAGGCGTTCCTGACCGCCCTGGAGGCGGGACGTCTCTTGCGCCCAGGCCCGTACAAGGAGGGTACGGGAAACGGCGACGCCGATCCGCTCCAGCTCGTGCTGTTCGACCTCATCGCCGAGCCGTGTCGTCCGGACCTGGACCGCCGCAGCCTCCAGGCGGCGCTGACGCGAGACATCGTGCGGCTTCAAGGTATCCTCGACTCGCTGGCGGATCACGATCCCAAGATCGAGGCCCTGGTAAGGCTGGTCGCGGCCAGCGCCGAGGAGAAAATCCTCATCTTCACGGAATTCCGGGATACGGCGGAGGCAATCTGGCGCCGTCTCGTCCACGGCGGTCGGGTCGGGCGCATCGACGGCGGAGGCGCATGGCTCGGCCGCCTGCCCGCCGGCCGAGGCACGGTCATCGAGCGGTTCGCGCCGCGATCCAATGGTGCTCGGGAGCCATCTCCCCGGGAACGCCTCGATGTCCTCATCGCGACGGACGTCCTGGCGGAGGGCCTCAATCTCCAGGACGCGCGTCACGTGGTGTGCTTCGACATGCCCTGGAACCCCGTTCGTGTGATGCAGCGGGTGGGAAGGATCGATCGCCCCGGCTCCCCCCACGATACCGTAGTCCCTCACCTGTTCCTGCCAGCGACCGGGCTCGAGGACGTGCTGGGCCTGGCGCGCCGGCTCCGGGACAAGCTGGACGCCATTGGCCGGACCGTGGGTGGGGACGAGGCCATGGCGCTGCTCGCCGGCCTGGGCGGAGACCCGGCGGCACTGGACTCCGCCCTGGGCGACATCGAGATTCGGCGCGAGGACCCGCTCGAGCGGCTCCGGCTAGCGTGGCAGGCGCTGGCGGTGGACGGCAGCCCGCGCCGCGGAATCGCGGGCGCAATGCTCCCCGACCGGGACCAGGAAGCCAGTTCCGTCCTCGTCGCGTGGGTC
>CAYXJH010000164.1:5569-7107 GCA_964465415.1 uncultured Gemmatimonadaceae bacterium | reverse complement strand
TCGTCGTGACGCTCGAGGTCCTCCCCGTCCGCGAGCTTTTCGAGCGGTTGTCCATTCGCGAGTCCCTGTCCCTTGCGAATGTCGCCATCCAGCCAGACCCGTCCGTCGCCCCGTACTACCGGATCCAGTCGTTCCCCAACGGCGAGACGCGGTTCCTTCCGCGGTCCCAGGCACCGATGCCACCCGGGGCCGTCCGCTCGGTCCACGGCGACGGGGGCCTCGACTTGTCGCACGAGTTCAATGTGGGCCCGTTCAAGTGCAAGGTGACCGGCGAGATCCCCGCCATCGACATCCCGACGCCATCACTGAACGTCCAGCCGGACCTGACGGTTGACCTCGTCTACAACGACGGCTTCGAGAAGCTCGTCGTCCGCGGCGACGTGGATGTCACCTTCGAGTTCAAGCCCCTCCTGAAGGTGGCATTCGGCGGCAAGCTGGACTGCTCGAAGGTGGCCTACCGTATCCCGATCCCCATCGCGGGCTCGCTCAGCTGGGTGTTCTCGGCCATCATCCCCGTGGGAGCCGGGTTCGAGCTGGACGGCACGGTCACGATGGCGGAGGTCGGCTGGCACATGCGGGCCACGGGCGGGCTGCAGGTGACGCTCGGCATGGACTGCCCGTTCGGGGATGAGTGCTCGGCGGTCACCGAGCCGACCGGGTCGAAACCCGCAGACCCGAAATTCGAATTCATCACGCCCGACCCGACGGACCAGTTCCACGTCAAGCTGGGCGCGTTCGCCTACGCCCTGTCCGGTCTCGCCTTCGGCCCGCCGACGATCGAGTTCGCCCAGTTCGAGATGCTCAAGGCCCGAGCCGGGATCAAGCAGTCCGTCGATCTCAAGACGATGGAGGCGCAGGCCCGGGATGAGGCCTACGCCTCCGAGTTCAAGCTCGAGAGCAAGATCTCGATCGGGCCCGGCAAGCATCTGAAGGAGGTGCTCGACTGGTTCGAGGAGAAGTACCACGTGCAGGCGAAGTTCGACATCGACCTCCTCCCGGACCTGGACCCCCTGGCCCGTTCGCCCCAGGGCACCTTCACGATCGAGCCGTCCCGCGTCCGGCCCGGCGACCAGGCCCAGCAGGGTGAGCTCGCCACGTTCACCGTCGAACTGGACCCGGTCACCTACCTGGGCCTCTATGCGGTGGAGAGGGTCCTGATCTACTGGAAGAAGCGGGGCGCGGACGGCGACTTCACCCTGGAGCGGGGGCGCCCGGCGTGCAACGAGATCAGGGCGAACCCGGGCCAGACGCGGTTCACCTGCCAGACCGACTTCCTGTGGGAGCATGAAGGGGAGCAGACCTTCTTCGCCTTCGTGGAGGGCCGCCTGTTCGGGCTGACCCTGCCCATCCCGCTGGAGGTCGCGAAACACGGCTCGACCACGGTGATGGTCGGAGCGGACGGGGCCGATGACGACATCGATATGGGCGAGGGCGATGGCAGGGGCTCGAGTTGGGGGGACCCGCACCTGATCACGCCCGATGGCCGGGTCTACGACTTCATGGCGGTGGGGGACTATCTGCTGGTGGGGTCCACGGAA
>CAYXJH010000164.1:0-5559 GCA_964465415.1 uncultured Gemmatimonadaceae bacterium | reverse complement strand
CCAGGTCCGCTATCGCCAACCGGACGGCGACGAGGACTTCTCATGGAACGAGGCCGTGGCCATGAACGTGCTGGGGGACCTCGTGGAGGTCTACGCGAAGGAGTGGAACCGGCGGGAGATCGTGGTGAACGGGGACGCCTTCGAGGCGCGGAACGGGATGCACGTGCGACTGGGGGGCGGGGGCGCAATCTCGGTGGAGAACTGGGAGATCAGCGTGTCGTGGCCGGACCGGAGCCTGGTGCACGTGAAGCCCACGTCCATCGAGCGGGTGCTGGCGTCGGTTGACGTTCACCTGCCCGAGGAACGGCGGGGTCGGGTGGAAGGACTGCTGGGCAACTTCGACGGCAACCCGGCCAACGACCTGCGGATCCGGAACGGCGCGATCCTTCAGGACCCGTCCACGTCGGACCTGTACGGGGACTTCCGCCAGAGCTGGCGGATCCCGTTCGGCACGGAGGAGTCGCTGTTCAGCCAGGGGAGCGAGCAGTTCGACCCGCGTTTCCCGTTCAGCGTGGTGTCCGTGGCGGACCTGGATCCGGAGGACCGGGAGTGGGGCCGGGAGGCGTGCGAGGCCGCCGGCGTGCTGGACCCGGAGATCATGAACGCGTGCATCGTGGACGTGGTGTTGACCGGTGACACGGATTGGGCCTACGTGGCGGCGGGGGTGGACCCCCGGGTCCTTGGCGTGATGGTCAGCCCGCCGGTAGGCTACGTCCAGCTGGGCGACAGCCGGCAGTTCGGCGCCATCGTAACGGGGACGTCGAACCGCCAGGTGACCTGGACCGTGACCGGCGGGACGTTCACGGAGGACAGCCCCAACGTGATGACCTACACGGCGCCGGAGGAGCCCGGGGTGTACACCATCACGGCGACGCTGGTGGCGGACCCGAGCCACACGTCGTTGGCCACGGTGTACGTGAGCGAGGTCCCCACGGGCTACAGCAAGCAATGGGCGGGGGTGGTGGACGATTTCTGGGGCACTGCCGCCAACTGGATCCCCGTGGGCGTGCCCAGCTCGACGGACAACGTTTACATCCCCACGGGGACTGTCCACGGCATCCGGAGCATGCCCACCGACGTGGAGGTGAACGACCTGTGGATCGAGCCGGGAGCCCTCATCCCAGGGTCGCTCCGGGTCTGGGGGAACGCCGATGTCCACGCCCCCAACCTGTGGCTGTACATGAGGGGCCACGACAGGACGGTGCGCGGTACGGTCCGGTACCTGGACATCGAGGGGAGCGTTTTCGCCGACGGCCCCGTCGTGGTCAGCGATCAGCTCGTTGTGGCCGGTGGGACGTTCCGACCGGCCCGGAACCGGGTGGAGGTCGGCGGCTTCATCGCGCCGCTCCAGACTGGCGGGCGGTTGGTCATGACCCATGCCGATGACCACGTCGTGGTGGACGGCCCCTTCCACGTCGGCAGCTCCGGCATGTCCGACGGGTCACTCACGGCCGGGATCCTGGAGGTCCGTGGCAACGTAGGGATCGGGAGCAGCCCCACCATCTTCGAGCCGAGCGGCTCGCACCGCCTGGTCCTCAACGGGAGCACGGAGCAGACCCTGACGATCGGCCTGGGGCGCACTCGGCTGCAACACGTGGAATTCGCCAACCCGGCGGGCGTCCGCGGCGGCGGCACCATCCACATCCATGGGACCGCCACGATCTCTGCGGGTCGGTTCCTGGTAGCCGATGCCTTCACCCCGGTCTACCTCCACGGGCACCTGGCGGACGCCGTGGGCGGCGGCTGGCAGGTGACCCGGACCCAGATCTTGAATCCCGCGCCGCAGCTCCCCGAACGGATGGTCGGCGCGCTGTGGTTCGGGAGCTGGGCGCACCAGATCACGGTCAACGTGGCGCTCCAGGCCGACCTGCAGCTGGACGGCGACCTTGTGGTGGAGCTCGAGTCGTTCCTCCGGCTGAACGGCCACACGCTGCGGGTCAATGGCAACGTGGCCGCGCGCTACCACGGGAGCATGGTAATGGCCGATGACGCGGACCACCTGATCGTCTCGGGGAACGCGGCCTTCGGCGATGCCCTCTTCGATTCCAACGCGGGCGCTCTGTTCTCCGCGGGCGTGTTCGAGATCGCGGGCAACCTGTTCGACAACCGGAACCAGTACAAGGCCAGCGGGTCCCACCGGACCGTGCTGAACGGCACCGACCCGCAGACGGTATCCCTATACTGCTACTTCACCAACTGTTTCACCTTCGGCGCCACCGCGACCACGGGGCTCCACGACGTGGACATCCGCAACCCGGCCGGCGTCACGTTCGTGGGGCGCGGGCCCGGGGTTACCGGGACGTTCCTCGTCGAGGAGGACGCGGCCGTGACCTTCGAGACGTTCGGGCGGCTGGCCGGCTCCATTGACCTTCGTGGCGCGCTCACGTTGCCGCAGGACCTCAGGATCGCCGTGGCGGACACGCTGTTCCTGCGGAGCGCCGCGACGCTGAACAACCATGGCCAGATGGACGTGGGCGCGTGTGAGAAGGAGGACGGCTACACCATCAACGGGACCGACCCATGTCCGTAGCGGCCCCCCGAATGGCTTCGGTCGAAGTCCCTGCCGGCGGCATGGACCGTGGCGTCCGTCAAGGCACAGCGCAACTGTCCAGCGCGGACCGCGCCGTAGCCAGCTGTTCGCCGCGGCCGTGCCGGTCGAAGATCGCCACGGCCTCGGCCAGGTAGGTCTCGGCCGTTGGGCAGTCGCCACGCTCGGTCAGGATCATGCCGAGCTCGTACGAGTCGACGGCGACCTCGAGGTGATCGGGGCCGTACGCGCGCCGGTCGATGTCCAGGGCGGCCCGCAGGTGGGCCTCGGCTTCGTCGAGTGCGCCCTTCATCCGGAGCACCCGGCCCAGGCTGAAATGCGAGACCGCGATCCGCGGGTGGTGCTCGCCCAGGACCGTACGGCGCCTTTCAAGCGCCTCCCTCAGCAGCGGCTCTGCCTCCTCCAGCCGCCCCTGCTGACGGTAGAGTCCGGCCAGGTTGTTCACGGAGAGGGACAGGTCGGGGTGTAGCGGGTCGAGGACGCGGCGGCGCAGCTCCAGCGCCTCGGTCAGGTATCCCTCCGCCTCGTCATAACGGCCGAGTCGGTAGAGGAGCGTGCCCATGTTGTTGAGGGTGGCCGGCACGCCGGCATGGTCCACGCGGCGCCGCAGCTGGAGCACCTCCGCGTGCATCTTCAACGCTTCGTCGGGCTCCCCGGTGTTCGCCAGGGCGGTGGCCAGGTTGCTGAGCGGAGTGAGGAACCGGGGATCGTCCTCCCCCAGCTCCCGGCGCAGGATCTCCAGCTCCTCGCGCACGTACTGCAGATTCTCGTCGTAGCGGTCCAGGTCCCAATGCAGCATGGCCATGCTCCGGATCGCGCCTGCGAGCTCGAGCTGAGGCGGGCGCGGCATGGCGCGATACGAGCGTAACCCGTCCGTCAACAGCTTTTCCGCCCGCTCATACTGAGCGAGCTCGCGATAGACGTCGCCCAGCGTGACCAGGAGCAGTGCCCGGAGCTCAGGCTGGTCGGCGATGGAGTCGGCGCGGGCGACGCCCCGCTCCAGGAGGTCCGCCACCCGTAACGTGTCGCCCAGCGCGCGCTGCGGGTAGCTGCTGGTGAAGAGGCCCAGCAGGAAATCCCGGACTTCCGACGCCTTTCTCGCCTCCAGCTCGGCCCGGTCCCGCTCGCCCGTCACCCGCTGGATGTGGAACGCGGTGGACGCGGTGATTCCGGCCAGGATGACCACGGCGGCAGCCACGGAGGCCCGGTGCCTTCGCGCGAACTTGCCGATCCGGTACGCCGCGCCCTCCGGGCGGGCGGCCACCGGCTCGTGGCGCAGCCAGCGCTCGATATCGTCAGCGAGCTGTGCGGCCGTCGTGTACCTTTGCGCCGGCTCCCGCTTCAGCGCCCTTAGCACGATGGCGTCCAGGTCTCCGCGGATCCGACGGCGCCGCTCGGCCGGCGCTGTCGCGCTCGGCGGTGGCGGGTCGTCCTCCAGACGGGCCCGGGCGGCCTCGAACGGGTCGCCGCTCTCGGGGAAGGGGAGGGCGCCGGTGATCAGCTCGTAGAGGATGACGCCCAGCGCGTAGACGTCGGTGCTGGGTGTGATCGGGCCGCGGCGGATCTGCTCGGGGCTCGAGTAGCGCGGCGAGAAGGCATCCACGGCGGTGCGGGTCGCCTCCGCCTCGTCGCCCTCCGCGGCGATCAGCTTGGCAATGCCGAAATCCAGCAGCTTCACCGCGCCGTCCGGCGTCACGACGATGTGGGCTGGCTTCAGGTCCCGGTGCACGACGAGGTTGCGGTGGGCGTGGTCCACGGCGCTACACACGGTGGCGAAGAGCCGGAGCCGGGCCTCCAGGCGGAAGGCGTGCCTGTCGCAGTACCGGTCGATGCGCTCGCCCTCCACGTATTCCATGGCCAGGAACGGGTGGCCCTCGGGCGAGCGGCCGCCGTCCAGGAGCTGGGCGATGTTGGGGTGCCGGAGCATGGCCAGGATCTGACGTTCCCGGCGAAACCGCTGGGCCAGAGCGTCCGCGTCCGGTCCGTCCCGGATGATCTTCAGGGCGACTCGCTGCTCGTACTCGCCGTCGGCCCGCTCGGCCAGGTAGACGGTGCCCATGCCGCCGCGGCCGATCTCGCGCAGAATCCGGTACGAGCCGAGCACGCGGCCGGACCGGTCGGTGTCGTCCATCAGGAGCGCCGAGAGCTCGGGGACACTCGACTCCAGAAGCTCGTTCTCCTCGACCTCGGCCCTTAGCAACGACTCGACCCACGCCCGCAGTTCGGCATCCTCGGCGCAGAGCTCGTCCAGGAGGTCGGCGCGCCGATCCGGCGGCTCGTCCAGGACCGCGGAGAAGATCTCGTGCGCCCGGGTCGCGCGGTCGCCCGTGCTCATGCGTCAGCCAGGGCATGGGCCAGCCAGGCCCGGGCGACCCGCCAGTCTCGTTTGACCGTGGGCGCCGAGACGGCGAGGGCGTTCGCCGTGTCCTCCACGGAGAGCCCGGCGAAGAACCGGCACTCCACGACCCGCGCCTGTCTTGGGTTGATGTCCGCCAGGTTGGTGAGCGCCTGGTCCAGCGCGAGCACGTCCTCGGAGAGCTTCTCGAGGCCGACCGGCTTTCTGCCGTCCAGCTCCAGCGCCGGGAGGTGCTGCGTCCGCGTCCTGCGCCGCCGCGCCGCGTCCACCAGCACCTGCCGCATGGCCCGCGCGGCGACCTGCATGAAGTGGCCGCGGTCCCGCAGGGCCAGACCCTCCGCCGGCGCCATCTTGAGGTACGCTTCGTGTACGAGCGCCGTCGTGTTGATCGTATCCGCCTCGCGCCCGCTCCGGACCGTTCGTGCCAACCGTCGTAGCTCCTCGTACAGTCGGTCGTACAGCCGGCGAAACGCGTCCGCGTCGCCGTCGTGCGCGGCGCGCAGCAGGGCTGTCACGTCGCCGTGGCTGGTCGTCTGATCCACTGTCTGTCTGGCTCTGGATGAACCTCGGGTGGAGCGGCGTGTGCCGAATTGATGCCGTGGCGCGGTAGCCGACGCAAGGCGTTTGAGCGGAAGTCTCGGCGGCGGGCGACGGC
>CAYXJH010000163.1:0-7116 GCA_964465415.1 uncultured Gemmatimonadaceae bacterium | reverse complement strand
AGCGCCGGCGGATGGTTCTGGGCGATCCCCGGCGCCATCGTCGAGCTGATCGGCACGGGCGCGGCCACGGGGCTGCGACGGGCGATGCTCGGGCTGGCCGACCTCGTGGTAGGCGCGCCGATCCAGGGGCTGCCGTATCTCCTGGGCGCCATGTCCGCGATGTGGGCCGCACTGAACCTCATCCCCGTCCCCATCGTCGGGACGGATGGCTGGCACCTGGCCCGCGCGCTCTGGCCCGCCGGTCGCACCTGACCCTGGGTCCGGGGTATGACGGACGGGTACCGGCGTTCCGCCGGATCGCCGGGATCACGCATGGAAGCCAACGTTGAAGTCCATCGTCGTCCGCAACGCGCGGCAGCACAATCTGAAGGGGATCGACGTCGACATCCCCCACCGCCGCCTCACGGTGGTGACGGGGCCGAGCGGCTCGGGTAAGAGCTCCCTCGCGTTCGATACGATCTACGCGGAGGGACAGCGCCGCTACGTGGAGAGCCTCTCCACCTACGCCAAGCAGTTCCTCGAGCGGGTGGAGAAGCCGGACGTCGACCTGGTCGAGGGGATCGCCCCGGCGGTGGCCATCGAGCAGAAGAACCCCACGCGGACGAGCCGGTCGACCGTGGGCACCGCGACGGAGGTGCAGGATTACCTGCGCCTGCTCTGGGCCCGGGCGGGACGGACATTCTGTCCCCAGTGCGGCGAGGAGGTCCGGCCGGACACGGTCCAGAGCGCCACGGACCAGGTCCTCCGCCTCGACCACGGGACCCGCGTGATCATCGCGTTTCCCCTGCCGCTGTCGGCCCGGGCATCCCATCAGCGCATCGTGGAGAATCTGAGGGAGATGGGCTTCGTTCGCGTGCTCGCGGGCGCCGGTACGATCATGCTGGACGAGCCGGATGCCATCGACCCCGCGGCCCTCGGTCACGATCTGGCCGCGGACCCATCGCTGCTCGTCGTGGCGGACCGGCTACGGGTCGATCCGGACCAACGGGAGCGGCTCGCCGATTCAATTGCCACGGCGTTCGTCGAGGGGGAGGGCGAAGCGGTGGTCGTCGTGCACGGAACGAACCCGGAGGAACCGCCCGCCAGGCTCAGGTTCTCGGAGCGTTTTCGCTGCGAGCAGCATCCGGACATCCGGTTCGCCCGTCCGCAGCCGCGCCTGTTCAGCTTCAACAACCCCTTCGGCAGCTGCAAGCGGTGCACCGGGTTCGGCGCCGTGCTCGACTACCACGAGTCGCTCATCGTCCCGGCTGCGCAACGGTCCCTTCGCCAGGGCGCTGTCGACCCGTGGGAAGTCAAGCGCTACCGGAAGAAGTACCGGACCCGGCTCCTGGACTTCGCCACGGATCGCGGGGTGTCCCACGACCAGCCGTGGGCCGAGCTACCGGCGGATTTCCGCCAGCACGTCCTGCACGGCGTGAAGGGGAAGGACCACAGGTTCCAGGGCGTGTTGCCCTTCCTGCGGAGCCGGGAGCGAAAACGTTACAAGGCCTACATCCGCGTATTCCTGCGGCGGTACCAGCTGGCCACCACCTGCCCGGAGTGTGATGGCGCTCGCCTGCGGCCCGAGGCGCTCCACGTCCGGGTCGACGGGCGGCACATCGGACAGGTTACCGCACTGACCATTGCCGACGCACGGCGCTGGGTCGACTCGTTCACCTTGCCCGGAGAGGACGGCGCCCGGGCCGGCCCGGACCGGGCCGACGCCCGGGCGCCCATCCTCCGCGAGATCGCCGCACGGCTCTCGTTCCTCGACGACGTCGGCCTCGGCTACCTCCCGCTCGACCGTCAGACGCGAACCCTGTCGGGCGGCGAGGCCCAGCGCATCGCGCTGGCCAATTCCCTGGGCTCCGCCCTCGTCGATACGCTCTATGTCCTGGACGAGCCGACCATCGGGCTGCATCCCAGGGACAACGATCGGCTCATCGCGATCCTGGAAAAGCTCCGGGATGCCGGCAACACCGTCCTGGTCGTGGAGCATGACCCGGCGGTCATCCGGCGGGCCGACCACATCATCGAGCTGGGCCCGGGCAGCGGGGAGAAGGGTGGACGGGTGGTGTTCCAGGGTACCGTCGAGCGGCTGCTCGAGGCGCAACCGGCCCGGCCCGACGGCGATGAAGCCGCCGAAGACGGCGAGCGGCCGACATCCACCGCCCGGTACCTTTCCGGCGCCCTGGAGCCACCCGCAAGCCGTGGACGGCCGATAGAGGGCCCGGTGCTCGAGCTACGGGGGGCCCGACTGCACAACCTCCAGGGCGTCGACGTGTCGTTCCCCCTGAACACCCTGACCGTCGTCTCCGGCGTATCGGGCAGCGGCAAGTCGACGCTCGTCCACGACATCCTCTACCGAGCGCTGGAGCGGGAGCTACAGGGCGCGCACTCGGCGAAGGAGCATCTGGGCGAGGCGGTCGGGGCGTACGAGTCGCTGGACGGCACGGGCTACGTCGATGGCGTGGTACTGGTCGACCAATCACCCATCGGCCGCACGCCCCGTTCCAATCCGGCGACGTACACGAAGGCGTTCGACGAGGTGCGACGGGTCTTCGCCGCCCAACCCCTCGCCCGGGAGCGTGGCTACCGCGCCGGCCGGTTCTCCTTCAACACTGCCGGCGGCCGCTGCGAGGCTTGCAAGGGCGACGGCCTGGTGCGCGTGGAGATGGTCTTCATGGCGGACGTCTACGTCCCGTGCGAGGTCTGCGGTGGAGCCCGCTACTCGGCGGATACGCTGGAGGTCCGGATCCGGGGCCGGTCGATCCGGGACGTCCTGGACATGACGATCGACGAGGCGATCCGGTTCTTCATCCGGGAGGACCGCCTGGGTCGCACCCTGTGGCAGCTTCAGCAGGTCGGCCTCGGCTACCTCCGGCTGGGCCAGGCCGCCCCCACGTTGAGCGGTGGCGAGGCCCAGCGCATGAAGATCGCCCGGGAGCTCGCCGGTGCGGGGAAGGGGAAAGGCCGGCGGGTGTATATCCTGGACGAGCCGACCACGGGCCTTAGCGGGCCGGAGGTCCACCGGCTGGTCGGCGTGTTGCAGAAGCTCGTCGATGCCGGCCATACGGTGGTGGTCATCGAGCACAACCTGGACGTGATCGCAGCCGCCGACTGGCTCATCGAGCTTGGACCCGAGGGCGGTGCGGCAGGCGGACGCGTGGTCGCCGCCGGGCGGCCTTCAGACGTGGCCCGTGTAGTCGGGTCCCACACCGGCGCGTACCTTCTGCAATTTCGTGCCCGGGCACCCGGAGCGGACAGCGGGTCGGAGGCTCAAGTCCGGACCTGACGGGCCGAAACTTTGGTCAGTCGTTTCCACATGCCGGAGGTCAGGCTGATACAGGCGTTGCTGGGCGACAACCTCCAGGTAGGCGCGACGTATGCCACGGCCGCGATTCTGACGTTCTCCATCGGGGCTGCGATCCTCTTGTACGAGCGGCTATCCGCCCCGAGCCGCCGCTTCTTCACGTTGTGCAGCGTGGTGGCCGCGTGGCTGGCGACACTGGGCGCGAGCCGCCTCGCCGTCGAGCCGGCGTCCGTCGAGTTCTGGCACCGTCACACGATCACGCTACAGGCGCTGACGGGCCCGGCCGTCTACGCGCTCGCGGTCCACCTCACGGGCGCGCCCCGCCGCCAGCTGGCCTGGCTGGCCTGGGCGGGCGGGTTCACGCTGGCAGCCTGGTCCCTGGCCAGCCCGGAGCTGCGGAACGGGGTGCAGGCGCTGGGCGGTCCCCCGTTCGGGACGGCGAACGATGTCGTCGGGATCCTCTTCGTCGGGTTCCTGATCGCGACGGTTGGCGGTGCGCTGATCGAGCTCGTGCGGGCGTACCGTGGCGCGGTCGTGACGACCGACCGTCGTCGGCACCTGGGAATGCTGGTGGCGATCGCTGTGGGCGGCACCACCATTGTCGCCTTCTTCTTTCCGGCGGCCGGCACGGGTGCAATGGGGATGAGCCCGTTCACCATTATGGCGGCCGTGGGGATCATGGCGTTGGTCCATACCCGCTACCGCACCTTCGCGCCCGATGCAGGATTCGCCGCGGAGGAGGTGGTCCGCACGATGGGCGATGCGGTGCTGGTATGCGACGAGGCCGGGGTGGTCCGCATCGCCAATCCGGAAGTGGTCAGGCTGCTGGGCGGGCCCCACAAATCGATACTCGGCCGACCGACCACCGACCTGTTGGCGTGGCCGGCCACCGCGGGGGTGGACCAGGTCGGCCGACGGCTGGGCGTGGACGAGCTTACCGAACGGATCCGGGACCAGGTCACCTTGCTGATCCCGCTCGCCGGGCCGCCGATCCCGGTCCGGATGACGGTCGAGCCGCTCCGGCGCCCGGGCGTCCCTCGGGGCTGGGTGATCGTGGCGCGAGACATCAGGGAACGGCTCGCCTCGGACGAGGCGCTCCGCGCCACCGAGGTGCGATACCGCTCACTGTTCTGGCACAACCCGGCGCCCGTCTACGAGTTCACGATCGATGGCCGGTTCATGAACGTGAATCCGGCCGTGGAGCGGCTCCTGGGTATCCCTGCGGAAGGACTCATCGGCAAGCCGTTCATGGACATCATCGTCCCCGAAGACCGCGCCCTCGCCGAAGCGGAGTTCGAAGCCGTGATGGCCGGTGAGTCACGGGAATATGCGCTGACGGTCGTATCCGCCGACGGGGGCCGGCGGAGCCTGCGCGGAGTCAGCATCCCCGTCTACAACGACGATCGGGTGACCGGAATCTTCGGCGTTGCGCTGGACGTGACGCCCGAGCAGGATGCGAAGCGAGAGCTGGACGTGCAGCGCCGATACTTCGAGGAGCTGTTCGAGAGCTCGCCGGAGGCCATCGCGCTGATCGGTGAGGATGGCCACATCCGGCGGGTGAACCACGAGTTCACTCGACTGTTCGGGTACAGCCGTAGTGAGGCCCTCGGCCGACACCTTGATGATCTGATCGTGCCGGACGAAGAGCGTGAAGAGGCTGCTCGGCTCGGACGGCTCGCCGCCGATGGGCGGCTGACGCGCGCCGACCTGGTGCGTCGTCGCAAGCAAGGCGGTCGGGTCGATGTCTCGCTCCTCGCCCGGCGGATGCAGTTCCCCGGCGAGGAGGTCCAGGTGTATGCGATCTACCGGGATGTGACGGACCGCCGGCGAACCGAGGCGATGTTGCGGGAGCGGGAAGAGGAGCTCCGCCACGCCCAGCGGCTCGAGGCTGTGGGCAAGCTGGCAGGGGGAATCGCGCACGACTTCAACAACCTGCTCACCGTGATCAACGGTCATGCCCGGGTCCTGCTGGACGACCTGCCGCCCGACGACCCGGTGCGACACGACCTGGAGGCGATCGAGCGGTCCGGTATCGGGGCGGCGGCGCTCACACAACAGCTGCTGGCGTTCAGCCGTCGCCAGGTGCTGCGCCCGCAGGCCCTCCACCTGAACGACGTGGTGCTCGACATGGAGCGGATGCTGCGCCGACTGATCGGGTCCCACATCCGGTTGACGACGGACCTGACCAGCGCTCCCACCACCGTCCTGGCCGACCGTGGCCAGCTGGAGCAGGTGATCATGAACCTGGCGGTCAACGCGCGGGACGCCATGCCCCACGGTGGGATCCTGGCGATCCGGACCGCCACCGAGCGCGTCAGGCCGGACGATCCGCGGATCGATTCCTGGGACACCCCCCCTGGCGCTTACGTGTGCCTCGAGGTTGAGGATGACGGCGAGGGCATGGATCCCGAGGTCCTGGCCAAGGCGTTCGACCCGTTCTTCACCACCAAGGACCGCGGCAAGGGGACGGGTCTCGGCCTGGCCACCGTGTTCGGCATCGTCAAGCAGAGCGGGGGCCACGTGAGCGCGGAGAGCGAGCCGGGCTCTGGGACACGGTTCGTCATCCACCTGCCGGCCGGGGGGACACAGCAGCCTGCTCCCGCCACGCGGCCGATCGATCCCGTGACGGCGGGAAACGCGCCGGGCCACACCATCCTGGTCGTCGAGGACGAGCCGTCGGTGCGGAACCTGGCCGTCCGGGTCCTGGAGCGGCAGGGGTACGAGGTGCTGGAAGCAGGCGACGGAGCCGAGGCGCTGGAAGTGGCCGCCGCCAGCGGTTGTCCCATCGACCTCCTCCTGAGCGACCTGGTCATGCCCGGAATGGGTGGCCGCGAGCTCGCGCGCCGGATGCGCTCGCTTCGACCCGACACCGTGATCCTCCTGATGTCCGGCTATGACGACGAAATGGTCGCCGGCCAGATCGCCGAAGGCGATGACTTCCTGCCCAAGCCGTTCACGCCCGCGGACCTCATCGGGCGCGTGGCCCAGCTGCTGGGCGCGCGCCAGGAGTGAAGGAGCCCCGACGCCGATCCGTGCCTCCGGTTTCCCTGCTCCTCCCGTGCCGTGATGTCGGCCCGCACCTCCAGGCCGCCATCGAATCGATCCAGGCCCAGACGGTCGCCGATTTCGAGGTTTTGGCCGTGGACGACGGGTCCGCCGATGACACCGGCGACCAGTTGATGGCCTGGGCGCAGACGGACGCTCGCGTCCGCATCCTGCAGGGTCATGGTCGGGGGCTCGTGGCGGCGCTGGCCGCGGCGCTGGCGGCTTCGCGTGGCGACCTCATCGCCCGCATGGACGCCGATGACGTCGCGGACCCGACCCGCCTCGCCCAGCAGGTGCAGCTGCTGCAGGATGAGGACGGCGTGGCGGCGTGCGGCACGGGTGTCCGGTACTTCCCCGACCGAGCGGTGCGCGCTGGTGCCAGCCGCTACCAGGCCTGGATCAACGGTATGACCACGCCCGAGACGCTCGCCCGCGACATCTTCATCGAGTGCCCCATCGCGCACCCGACTCTCATGATCCGCCGCAACATCATCGTCGGCGTGGGGGGATACCGGGACATGGGGTGGCCGGAGGACTATGACCTGATCCTCCGCGTCTGGGCTGCCGGTCATCGCATGACCAATGTGCCGGCCGTCTTGCACCACTGGCGGGAACGACCCGAGCGCGCGTCACGCCGCGACCCTCGCTACCATCCGGACCGTTTCCGGGACGTGAAAGTCCACTTCCTTCGCAGGACGCTGCTCGCCGGGGGGCGCAGCGCCGTGATCTGGGGCGCCGGGCCGTTGGGCAAGGCGTTCGCCCGTGCCCTCGCCGCCGCG
>CAYXJH010000162.1:0-7135 GCA_964465415.1 uncultured Gemmatimonadaceae bacterium | reverse complement strand
GATGCGGTCGTCTACGGAACGTTCGACCTGAAGACGGACGTGCTCACCGGCATCACGGAGGGCCGCCTCGCGTTCGCCATCGACCAGCAGCAGTACCTGCAGGGCTACCTGCCCATCGTGCTGCTGACCACCTACCTCGCGACACGGACCATCCCCGGCGGGGGCGAGGTGGTGCGGACGGGGCCGGGGTTCGTGACGGCCGAGGACGCCCCGGCGGTCATGGAGCTGACGCGCCGCGGCATCCGATGAGCCGGGCGTCGGTCGCGCGCCGTCTGCTCCAGCGGCCCGAGCTGGGCGCCGCGGCGGGGGCAATCGTGGCCTGGAGCTTCTTTGCCATCGTGGCGGGCGCGCCCTTTCGGAGCCTGGACGGCACGGCCGCCTACCTGAACGCGGCCGCGCCCCTGGGTATCCTGGCCGTGGCCGTGGCGCTGCTCATGATCGCCGGCGAGTTCGACCTTTCGGTCGGGTCGGTGATCGGCGCCGCCAGCATGACGCTGATGTTGCTGACGACCCAGGCCGGCTGGCCGCTCTGGCCGGCCATCGCCGCGACCGCCGGCTTCTGCGTCCTGGTCGGGCTGGGCAACGGCGTGCTCGTGGTCCGGACGGGGCTGCCGTCGTTCATCGTGACCCTGGCGACCCTCTTCATCCTCCGGGGCCTGGCCATCGGCGTGACTCGGGCCATCACCGGGCGCACCCAGCTGGGCGGGTTGGCGGAGGTGCCGGGGTACGACGTCGCCCGGGTCGTGTTCGCATCGGACCTGGGACCGTTCCGGGTTTCCATCCTCTGGTGGCTCGGCCTGGCCGCCCTGGCGACCTGGGTGCTGCTGCGCACCCGGGCGGGCAACTGGATCTTCGCCGCCGGCGGCGGGGCCACGGCCGCCCGGAACCTGGGCGTGCCGGTGACGAGGGTGAAGGTCTCCCTGTTCGTGACGACGGCGCTGGCGGCCTGCCTCGTCGCCGTGATCCAGGCCGTGCGCTTCACCGGCGCCGACGCGCTCCGGGGCGAGATGCAGGAGTTCCGGGCCATCATAGCCGCCGTGATCGGAGGAACGTTGCTGACCGGCGGCTACGGGTCGGCCGTCGGCGCGGTCTTCGGCGCCCTCATCTTCGGGATGGTTCGCCAGGGGATCGTCCTCACCGGCGTGGATGCCGACTGGTTCCAGGTCGTTCTGGGCGCCATGCTCCTGGGCGCCGTGCTCTTCAACACACGGAAGGGACCGCGATGAGCGGCGAAGCCGGAGGCGCGAGGCCAGAGCGGGCCAAGTCGGTGGGCCTGCCGGGTGAGCGGGTGGAGCCGGGAGAGCCGGGGCCGACGCCGGTGCTGGCGGCCCGCGGCGTGTCCCGGCGCTTCGGTCAGGTCGTCGCCCTTGAGGACGCCACGGTCGAGGTGAGGGCCGGCGGGGTGACCTGCCTGCTGGGCGACAACGGCGCGGGCAAGAGCACGCTCATCAAGATCCTCGCCGGCGTGCACCCGCCCTCGAGCGGGCACGTGGAGGTGGACGGCCGGGCCGTGGCCCTCGACTCGCCACGCGTGGCTCGCCAGCACGGCATCGCCACCGTATACCAGGACCTGGCGGTCATCCCCATCATGAGCGTCTGGCGGAACTTCTTCCTGGGCCGCGAGCCGGTCGCGGGGTGGGGTCCGTTCCGGCGTCTGGACACCAGGGCCTGCCGTCAGGCGACGCGCGAGGCCCTGGACGCATTCGCGATCGGCATCGACGACGTGGACCGGCCCCTGGAGACGCTATCGGGCGGCGAGCGCCAGTCCGTCGCCATTGCACGGGCGGTCCATTCCGGGGCGCGCGCGCTCATCCTGGACGAGCCCACCGCGGCGCTGGGCGTGCGACAGGCCAAGCTGGTCATGGGCCACGTGGGCAGGGTCCGCGACGCGGGCGTGGGGATCCTGCTCGTGACCCACAACCCGCGCCAGGCGCTTCAGGTCGGCGACACCTTCGTCATCCTCCGTCGCGGTCGGGTCGTGGCGCGGTTGGACCGGACGGAGGCGGGCCTGGATGCCCTCGTCGCCGGCATGGCCGGGTAAGGATTCGGCGTCCCACCCGGGCCGACATTGAGGGGACAGAACGCACGATCGGCTGCCGCTGGGACTGCGATCGTCCGATCGACTACCGCCAGCGTTGCGAATCGCACGACTTCACTACGTCCCACGCGCCATCGTGCGTTTCGTCCAGCAACGCCGCTGACCGGTGGGCTGCCCGCGCCATTCGCTGCCGACGCCGTTCTGTCGCCCACGCCGTTCTACTGCGCACGCCATCCTGGTGACCACGCCGTTCTGCCGCCCGGGCACTTCGGCCACCTGCGTCATTCTGCCACCTGCGCCGGCTCTTCGGGCTGCCCTGGCCGGATCCGAGGCCGCCGGATGGAGTCAAGAGGTTCCAAGGCCCGACGAGCACACGCTCTGTCGGGCCTCTCCGCTTCTCCGACCCCAAGTCTGGGGGGCGGATCGAACCAGTGCCCTCCCTATGGCGATCTCCGCTTGAACACGAGACGAAGCGCGCCGAGACAGATATCTCAGCAGCCACACCACGGCTTGCCCCAGTGCCTCAACGCCGAACGGCTCGGGTCAGGTCGGGAGCTCATTGTGCTCCCGGGCCGCTTCGACCATCCGGCGGAGCGCTTCGCTGGCGGCGAGCGTTTCGCCCCGGGTGAAGCCGAACCGCGCGTCGTCGGTGACGGGTGTCAGGAACAGGTCGCCATCACGCTGCCTGCCGATGAACACGACGTTGAGGGCAGGCATCCACACCTCGACATACTCCTCGGGGCGGGCGCCCTCGCGCGCCGCGGCTTCCGTGCGCGCCCCAGCCAGCGCCCGAATGAGGGCCGCATCGCCAAAGGCGTATGCTACCCACCGATCGTCCTGCCGGGTGACGGTCAGCGAGGACCGGGTGGCGTCCTGGGCGAGGACCGGAAAGCGTACGCGATCGGTGCCGTGAAGCAGCGGCAGGGCCGGACGGGTGGCTTGATACTCCCGCAGCTCGTCGAGCCGGATCATGAACTGCTGGAGCGGAGTGCCCAGCGTCGCGGCCCGGATCTCCTCGGTACTCTCGAACCCCAGGTCCCGGAAGTTCTGCTGGTTCACCAGTCGGGCGTACGTCTGGAGCACCTCCTGGGCCGCGGCCGTGGCGGCACGCAGGTCCTCCTGGGTCATGGTCACCGGCCTCTCCTGCGCGCTGGCCCAGGCCGGCCAGCCCAGAAATAGCATGGCAATGACAACCACCAGCCTGTTCATGGCCCCTCCTGGCTTCACGGCGTAGGCCGTATCTCGTAGAAATCGTCCCAGTGCGTATACCCGCCGCCGCTCACATAGGCGGCGTAGGTCAGGATGCGGGTGCTACCAGCGCAGACCGGCAACGGGTCGCTGATGGACACGAACAGGGCGCCATCATCGACCTGATAGCCGGTCGCTACCATCATGTGACCGCCGCCGCCGTTCCACCTCCATGAGAACGCCACGGGGCGCCGCCCGCACCCCGCCCCCTGCGCCAGCTCGCGGCGCAGCTGAGCCTCGGTGAGCGCCGTGCCGGTGGTGCGCGTGAACGTGAAGCCGTACCGGTCGAACTCGGGCCACCCGCCATTGACACAGGGCGGGTTCGCCTGCGGGTTGGGGCCGCACTGGTTGCACGGACAGTCGGTGCGGTTGAACCGGTTGTTCGCCTGCACACACTGGGTGACCGTCGTGCCCAGGAACTCCATCACCATCTGCCCGCTCGCGGCCCAGCACCACATCGGGGTTTCCTGTGACCGCATCGGAACGGCCAGGGCGCTCTGCGCGGCAGGATTGCACGCACAGCTCGCGATGAACAGGACCCCGCCGAGAACGAGACCCGCCGGGGCCACCCGGAGGATGCGCATGTCCGACCTCCCGTGCGAAGGTTCGAAAACACGAGGCTGACGGTGGGGGCCCCGTGTAAGGAGTCGGGCGAACAACGGCTAAGGAACCGGCGTCGGATGCGGTTTCGAAACTAGCCCGGCGGGAAAGCGGGGTGCAAGGTTCATACACCTCGCCCCGTGGTCGAGAAGACCGTGCTTGCACTGACGGACGGGGGGTTGGTCGGCGGTAACGCCGGGGCGGCACCCGCCACGTCAATCCGGGGCACGCGGTTTGCCCTTCCGGGCTGGGGTGGAACCGTAACAGGAGGCTATCATGTCCACCGAACTGGTAATCCTGCTGGTCGTCGCCGCGCTGGCCATCGGGGCGGGCGCGGCATTCGTCTTCATGAGGCGGCGGAAGAGCGACGACCTCCGTCGTTCCTTCGGCCGGGAGTACGGGCGGACGGTGGAGGAGGTGGGCGACCGGGGCAAAGCCGAGCGGGAACTGGAGCAGCGCCGCGAGCGGGTCGAGCAGCTCCAGATCCGACCCCTGCCGGCTGGCGAGGCCGACCGCTTCGCCCGGGGGTGGCTTGATGTGCAGAAACGGTTCGTGGATGAGCCCGAGGCCGCAGTAGCCGACGCGGACCGGATGATCACCGAGGTCATGCAGCGCCGCGGCTATCCCATGGCGGAGTTCGATCAGCGGGCGGCGGACCTGTCCGTCCACCACGGCCGCGTCGTCGACAACTATCGCTCCGCCCAGCGACTCATGGACCGCAGCGGGAACGGCGGTGCCAGCACGGAAGACCTGCGCCAGGCCATGGTGCATTACCGGGTCCTGTTCGAGGATCTCCTCGAGGGCAGGACCCCAACCGAAGGAGGTGCCCGTTGACGGATCGATCGGAACACCGGCCGCCCGAACAGGACCCGGGGCGACAGCTCTCCAGAGAGGAGCAGAAGTTCTACGGCGTAGACCGCGATCGGGGGATCGACCGCGATCGGGAGGCCCGGGAGGGGATGCGTCGGGAGGAAGATGCGTCGTTCGAAGCCGGCGCTGCGGCCCCGGCGCCGCCGCGGGAGCAGCGGCCCGCGCCCGAAGACCGGGAGCCAGATCGGGAGCGGGGCCGGGGCGACAGCGAGGCGTCGCCTCGCCACCGGCCCGATGAGCCGCACGACATGAAGAACAATTTGACGGCGTCTGACGAGTCCGCACACCTGTTCGCCTCGGACGAGGCGGAAAGTCTGCGCAGCCGCTGGGATGGCATTCAGGCGCGCTTCGTCGATGAGCCCAGGGACGCTGTGGAGAAGGCGGATGCCTTGGTGGGCGACGTCATGCAGCGCCTTTCCGACGGCTTCGGTGCCGAGCGTTCCCGCCTGGAACGGGAGTGGGATCGAGGCGACCGCGTGTCCACGGAGGACCTGCGCGTGGCGCTCAAGCGGTACCGCTCGTTCTTCGACCGGCTGTTGTCCGTCTAGCCTCCGGCGCCGGCCCGCCACGGTACGATCACCGTGAGTGGGCCGGGGCCGACTGCGCGACGCAGATCCGTCGGGGCCGGGCGGGGATTCGGTAGGGGGTCCAGGAACCAGACGCCCAGGCTTGCCAGCGGATGGGTGCGGAGCGGATCGGCGGGACGCACCATTCGAAGCGGCGCCCGGGGCGACGGGCGGATCGCCGCCAGCCCGGCGGCTTCGACCAGTCCGATGATGGCGCCGGCGAGTGCGCTCCTCCAAACGTTCCGCTTCATTCGATCTCCTCCGGGACGGTCGGTGCAACCAAAAAGCTACCGCGGCCATCTCATCTACGCGACGGGGGCAAGGGTTGGGAGTGACGGCGGTGGCCGAGCGCCGAAGGAACGGGAAGGGAGGATGAGATGGTCAAGCGAGATTCGAGAACCCTGCGCGCTGCTCGCCTGCGGCGTATCGGCTGGACGTTGCTGGCGGCGGCGATTCTGGCTATCGCAGGACCCGTCATCGCGACGGCCGCCCAGCCGCACGTCGTCTGGCTCTTCACCCTCTCCTACGGATCGATCGGGCTCGTCTTGGGCGCCACCCTGTTGCGGGTCGGCAGCAGCGGTGATCAGGCGACCCGGCGCGGCCGGGGTCTCGGCCAGGTGCCGATCGCATGATCGAGAAGGCGCCCGTCGGGGGTCAGCCCGACCCCTCAAGGGCGGAATAGACCAGCTCCTCGAAAACCAGTTCGAGCGGGTACCTGGCCCCCGGTGAGAACTGCGTCCAGACCATGGCGATCAGCTCGTTGACCGGATCGACCCAGAAGTACGTCCCGATGTAGCCCGACCAGCGGAACGTGCCTACGGGGGCCGGCCGCGTCGCCGGGGCAGGGTCCACCCTCACCGCCACTCCGAGTCCGAACCCGTAGACGGGGTCACGCAGGCTGCTGCTGGCAATCGGTCCCAGGTCGGGTGGCATCGTGTTCCGGGTCATTAGCTCGACGGTCTCGGGCCGGAGGATGCGCGTCCCTTCGAAGGTCCCCCCGTTCAGCAGCATCTGGGCGAACCTGAGAAAGTCATCGGGCGTCGAGAGCAGCCCGCCGCTCCCCCACAGGAAGCGGGCGTCGGGCTCGAACATGGCCATGAGCCCGTCGCGGCCAATCTCCTGGAGGCTGCCGTCGGGGCCGCCGCCGTAGGCGGTGACGAGACGGTCGCGCATGTCCGGTCGGATGCGGAAGCCGGTATCGCGCATCCCCAGGGGCCGGAACAGCTCCTCATCCAGGAACCGATCGAGCGTCTGTCCGGAGACCACCTCGATCACGCGTCCCGCCACGTCGAGCCCGGAGCCGTAGCTCCAGCGGGTGCCCGGGTGGAAGAGGAGCGGGATCCGGGCGAGGGCCTCGGTGAAGTGATCGAGAGGCCGCGCCGCATCGTAGAGTCTGGCCGCGGCGAAGAGCGTGTCCACGGGGCCGGGCGTGAGGCCGTACGCGAGCCCGGACGTATGGTTCAGGAGCTGGCCGATGGTGATGGGAGAAGCGGGGTCTTCCAGGATCGGCGCGGCTGCCGACCCGCCGGCGAAGACCCTGGTGCTGGCGAACGCCGGAATGTAGAGGGACACGGGGTCGTCGAGCCGTAGCTGGCCGCGGTCGACCAGGAGGAGGATGCCCACGGCGATCACGGGCTTGGTCATGGAGTAGATCCGGAAGACCGCGTCGCGGCGCAGCGGCTCCCGGCTCGCGACGTCCCGCCAGCCGAACGTACGCTCGTACCCGATGCGGCCGTGCCGCGCGACCACGGCGTAGATGCCACCGAGGGCACCCGAGTCCACGAAGGCCTGGAGGGTCGGATCGATGCGGTCG
>CAYXJH010000161.1:0-7146 GCA_964465415.1 uncultured Gemmatimonadaceae bacterium | reverse complement strand
TCACCGCCGTCGCCATCGTCGCCGCCGTTACCGCCATCGCCGTTGCCACCACCACCACCGACGCCGTCGGTCGTGGCGTTCATGCTGCCCAGCTCGTCGATGATGTTCTTGAGCGGGCTGAAGACGAACAGGTCGCCGCTGTTGTTCCCGCCCCAGAGGATCCCCCGGAGCTGCACGTTGTCGCCGCTCGAGATGGTGAAGATCGGCGAGCCGCTGTCCCCACCCTGCACGATCACCGTCCCGCTCCGCTGCACCAGCGTCTGGCAGAGAAGCGTGATGTTGGTGCCGCCCACGTTCACCGTGGCACACGTGTTCGTCACGTTGCCGGACGACCAGCCCGTGGTGCGGCCCACCTTGTTCACGGTGCCGCTGAAGGTGGTGCTGCTGTTGTCCTGGCTCGTGATGCTGAACCGGCCAACCACGTTGAGATCACCGTTGTTCACGCCCGTGGTCTTGGCGATCTCGGCCCTGCCCGCCATCCCGTCCACGTACGCCGCCCGCGCCGCGTCGCTGTAGCGGCAAACCCGCCCACGCGGGCAGGCGCCACCGCGGAAGTACGCCGGGTCGTGGGCCTCGAACGCGATGGGATCCGGGGCAGCAGTGCGGCTTGGCTGGTTGTACTGCGTATTCCCCGTGGAGCCCTGGTTGTCCGTGCAATGCGAGTTCGTGACGAACGAGTACCCGCCCGCATGGCTCACGTTGAACCCTAGCGTGCAGACATACTGGCTCCAGTGGAGCTGCACCCCGGCGACCACCGGCCGGAAAGCCGTGTTGCGCAGGTGCTCGCTCATGAAATGGATCGGCTCCGTGACCTGGATCTCATACGCCCCGGCCGGGATTCCAAGCCGCAGAAGCGCGTTCTGCACGCCCCGCGTCACGCCGTCGTCCTCGACGCCGAAGACCAGCCGGTTGGCCGATTCATCGTGGTCGGCGAACACGGTCCCGCGTAGCGCCAGCACCTCAGGTGCTGCGCTGTTGAACCAGGCTCGCACGTCCTGGGGCGCGTTGCCGCGGGCGGCGAGGGCATCATCGGGCGCGGCCAGGGTGGTCGGCATGTCCTGACACGCGGCGGCGAAGACGATCGCCACGAGCGCGGCGCCACGCGCCAGCAAGGATTTACGGTTCATGGGGGGCTCCATGTGGGAGTGAGAGTCCGGCCCCCCGCAAGAGGCCGGCGGGGCAATCTCATAAGCCCTTCAAGGACGTCAACGGGATGGTGTCCGAAGGCAAAGCGTCGCCTGCTGGAGTCTGGAGCGTGATCTATGCGGAGATTCGAGCATGCCTTGCGCGCAAGAGTCGTTCCTCACCGGGCCGCCGCCATCGGGATGCGGACTTCGGTCCGGGCCCAGCGGAGGAGTAAATCGGCGCCGGTGGCGGTGGGCTCGAACGTGAAGGTCATGGGGTCCGCGTCCTGGGCCAGGGTGCGGGCTTCGACTTCGACCGCGAGCGCGTCCATGGCCTCGTCGTAGATCGGAGTGAACGTCTGGGTCGCGGGGTCGAAGCTGCCAGTCCCGTCCATGCCGAGCTGCGGGCTGAACCGGACGGTCCACCGGTCGGGTCCGGGCACGGTGAAGATGGCGTACGTCCCGGCGTCCAGCCGCTGGCCGGCGACCATGAGGGGCTCGGTCAGCGTGATCTCGGTGGCTTCGTTCGCGCCGGTCCGCCAGAGTCGACCGTAGGGCACGAGCGGCCCGTCATCCCCCTCGGTGGGCGCACCGAAGATGACGCGGTCCCGGATGTAGGGGCGGCCGTAGACCACCTTGACGTAGCCGTCGTCGATGTGGGTCCGGGCGATCCCGACGGGGCTCAGCCGGCGTGCCGGATCATCCTCCTGTGCGGCGGCCTCGGCCGCGGGCAGCCCGACGGCAATGAACGAGAAGGGGATGGCGAGCGCGATACGGCGTATGGCTTGACGAGCGACTGGTCGATGCATGATGGACGGTCTTCCTGGCGAAGGATTCGGATTGTGGAGATCGCCATAGTGTGGCGACGCAGTGTTCCACGGCAAGAGTCTTCGTGGCCGCGCCTGGTGGCGGGGTCCGGCTCGCTCATTCGGCCGGGCCGGCCTCGCCGCGGGCGATCGCCGTGATCACCGGGTACAGCTCCGTGTCCTGCAGCGACTCGACCAGCGCGGCCAGGTCGACGGTGTAGACGGCGGGGCTGCCGCCCCGCCCGCCCCGGGCACCACATCGGTAGAGGAGCTTGCGCACCGGGAGATTGTCGGCCAGCGCCTCCGCGCGGAACGTCCGGATCCCGTTCTCCAGGGCCACGCCGGCGGCCAACCGGAAGAGCAGCGTTCCGAGGCCCCGGCCCTGGTATTCGTCGGCGATGACGATGGCGGGCTCCGCCACGTCCGGCTCGCCCGGGAAGCGCACGTACCGGACGACGCCGACGCCCGGGCTCCCGGGATCGTCCACCGCGACGGCGCCCAGGGCGAAGTGATCGATGTAATCCAGCTCGGTGAAGTAGGCGAGCTGGTCGGGACGGAGGCGGGTTACCGCGGACATGAAGCGCCGGTACCGCGATCGTGGCGAGAGCCGCTCGAGCCCCTGGACCAGCCGCTCCTTGTCGTCGGGCACCACGGGGCGGACCCGGATCCGGGCGCCGTCGCGCAGCCTGATGTCGGCCGTGCGGCGGCGGACGAACTCGTCGTGGACGGAGACGGGCGACGTCATGACGATGCTCCGGTCGGGTGCCAGGGCTCAGGCTGATGATAGACCCGTGGGCCCGCCCGGTCCACCCGGCGCCGGCCGGGTCCGCCACGGTCTTCCTTGCCGCTGTGGACCACGCGCTTGCTCTGCGTGCCGCAAGGCCGGTGACGCGCGTCGGTACTGGCCGGGGGGACATGGCCCGCGTACAATTGCTCAGCGACCGCTCCCGCGATCGCCTGACACCCTGATCCGGAGGAATGATCATGGCACGGTCCTCCGCCGTCCTTGCCGCGTCCCTCATGGCAATCGCCGGCAGCTCGCTAACCGGCCAGGAACCCGCGCTGGAAGGCAGGTCCGTCGACTGGGTCATCGCCGCCACCGTCCTGGCGGCGCCCGAGGCGCTGCGCGATGGCGCGGAAGTGCGCGCCTGGACCGCGGACGGCCACCTGGTGACGATCCGCGAGGGCTCGAACAACCTCATCTGCCTCGGGCCGCGCCCCGGTGCCGATGGGTTTGCCGTAGCATGCTATCACGACAGCCTCGAACCGTTCATGGAGCGAGGGCGGCAGCTGCTCCGCGAGGGCGTCGAGGGTCGCGAGCGCGACGAGGTCCGCTGGAGCGAGATCCGGGAGGGAGCGCTGCCCATGCCGGCGGCCGCGATGGTCTACAACCTCGGATTCCCCGACGCCAACTTCAATCCGGCCACCGTGGATCCAGCCACGGGCCAGCGGCTCCACGCCCTGTATATGCGGGACGCGACCGGCGAGTCCACCGGAGTCCCGGTGCGGCCCGGTGATGGGCCATGGCTGATGTACGAGGGGACGCCGTCCGCGCATCTCATGATCTCGATCCCGCCCAGGCCGCGCTGAACGCGGCCCACGGGCGAGTTGTCTTGACGGGAGAAGGGGCGGCGCCTACACTCGTGCTCAATCGGAGCCGCGTTCCGGCCGTCCGAGTCCCTCATCGAGTACGCTGCGCTGTCCTGAGCCAGGACCATGGAGACCACCGAACGGTCGCGCACCATGCGGCGCGGCCATCTCATCCATCTCAGTGAAAGGAACAACATGAGCGTAAGAAGGTTCACCACACTGGTCGGAGCGGTCTGTGCCGCAACAGTCATCAGCGCCGGCGCAGCCTCGGCCCAGCAGACGGCCATCGGGGCCGGCGTGGCGTTTACCGACGCCGACTGGGTCGATCTCGGGTTCCAGGTCAATGCGTACGTCCCGATAAGGGCCGTTCCCGGGCTCCGCGTTGGAGGCGATTTCACATACTATCTGCCCCAGGACGACATCAATTTCTTCGCCATCAACGGCAACGCGCAGTACTACTTCATGGCAACCCCGCAGCTGTCGCTGTATGGGCTTGGCGGTATCAGCTTCAGCCGCATCAGCATCGATATCGATCTCGGGGATGACTTCTTCGACTTCTCGGGATCGGACACCGACATCGGAATCAATATCGGGATCGGCCTGGAGTACCCGGTCGGGTTTGGCGCACTCTACGGCGAAGCCAAGATCGTGACCGGCACCTACGACCGTATCGGTCTGGCCGGCGGCGTGCGCATCCCCTTGCAATAGACTGGCGCGCTCCGGGCCGGGCCCGACCGGGTCCGGCCCGGGGAGCATCACGCCCCCCCAGGGCGTTAGGACGGACCGCTCATGCCTCGATACGTCGCTGTCTGCCTGATGGGCGCCGCATCGCTGGCATGTGCGCCCCCCCAGGACAGGACATCTGTGGCCGTCCGGGCTGACGATGTGGCAGCGGCTCCCGAGGCCATCTCGCTCCTCGGCGAACCCCTTCACCGGCCGGACATCGCCCCGGCCACACGGGAGCGGCTCGAAGCCGACCTCGCCGAGGCCCGTGCCGATTACGACCGGTCAACGGTAGACGCGGACGCCATCATCTGGCTCGGGCGCCGCCTGGCCTACCTGGCCCGGTACCGGGACGCGATCGACGTCTTCAGTCGGGGGATCGAGCTGCACCCCGGCGACGCCCGGATGTACCGTCACCGGGGCCATCGCTGGATCACGCTCCGCGAGCTGGATCGCGCCATCGCCGATCTGGGCCATGCCGCCGACCTGGTCCGCGGCCAGCCCGACGAGGTGGAGCCGGACGGCGCGCCCAACGAGTACGGAATCCCGACCAGCACGCTCCAGTCCAATATCTGGTACCACCTGGCCCTGGCCCACTACCTGAAGCACGATTTCGAGGCGGCCCTCCCCGCCTGGCACGAAGCGCTCGCCGTTTCCACCAACGACGACATGTTCGTGGCGACCAGCGACTGGCTCTACATGACGCTGCGTCGGCTCGGTCATGACGCCGAGGCCGCGGCGGTGCTGGAGCCGATCCGCGCCGACATGCGGATCCTGGAGAACCACGCCTACCACCGCCGCCTCCTCCTCTACCGCGGCGACCTGGACCCGGACGCCCTGATGGCCGATGAGACGGAGGACGCGGTCCAGCTGGCGACCTACGGATACGGCCTGGGCAACTGGTACCTCTACAACGGCGACCCCGACCGCGCCCGCGCCATTTTCCGTCGCATCCTCGAGGCACCGAACTGGGCCGCCTTCGGCTACATCGCGGCCGAGGCCGAGCTGAGAGGCGAGGAGGATCGGGCGCCGTCCGAAACTTTGCCGGACTGATTCCGTACGGAACGGTGAGACACTCGAAGTCCTCTGGACACCGGACGAAGCCAAATGACGACCACAGGACGAACCCGCTGGGTGATCCTTCGCGACCTCGGCATCTTTCAGGTCAAGCTCTTCCTGGATGGCGCGAAGGACATCGTGCTGGCACCGCTGTCGATCGGGGCAGTGGCGCTGGACCTGGTTTTTCCGGGATCGCAGCCGGGCAGCCGGTTCTACGCCGTGATGCGGATCGGCGAGCAGTTCGACCGCTGGCTCTCCCTCTTCTCGGCCGCCAGCAAGGCCAGCGCCCACGACGACGGCCTTTTCGGCGCGAGCCGGGCGGGTTCGGAGTCGCTGTTGGGAAGGCTGGAGGCGATCGTCATCGGGCACGAGGAGCCGGTCATGGACGCGCCGGTCCCACCCGCGCCCTGAGCGCCGCGAAGCGGGGGTCGCCCCTCAATCCATCAAAGATGGGGTCGGCCCCCAGGAAGATAAGCATGGAGTCTCGCTCCTCCACGGCGCGTTCGAGCCATGTGAACGCCGAATCCGCATCGCCCAGCCCGATCCACGGGTAGGCGATCTCGCTGGGCGGGACGTAGCGCTCGCCGAACCGGGCTTCCAGCCGGCTCGCGATCTCCCCCGCCTCACCCTCGTGACCGGTCCGCCCGGCGGCATGGCCGAGGACGGCGAGATAATAGGGGTGCTCGCTGGACAGCTCGACCGCCGTGCGTATCGACTCCAGCGCGACATCGCCGCGGCCCTTCTGGAGCCGGCACATGCCCAGCTGGAGGTGCGCCACGGCATCGCCGGCCTCCAGATCGATCCGCGCACGTGCGTACGCCGCGGCGGCGTCGTACGAGCGGGCCCGATAGAGCGCCCACCCCAACCCCCAACCCGCCAGCGCCGATAGCGGATCCACATCGAGTGCCAGGCGCGCCTGACGGATCGAATCCTCGTGCTTGCACGCCGCCGACAGGACCAGGCTGGAGTACGTGCGGGCCAGGGACGAGTTGGGGTTCAGCTCGAGCGCGTGCGTCAGGCAGCGTTCGGCAGCCGACGGGTCCCAGTCGTGGAAGGCGCTGACCGCTCCGAGCACGGCGTGCGCCTCGGCCAGCCCGGGATCGAGCTCCAGGGCGCGCCGCGCCGAGGCTCTGGCCCGCGGGTACACCTGGGAGGGCGGCATGAAATCGTCCGCCAGGTGCACGGTCGCGATCGCGTGCCAGGCGTGCGCCGACGCACAATCGGGATCCTTCTCGATCGCTTCCTCGAAGCGGGTGAGCGCCTGGCGCAGCCGGTCCTCGCTGTAACCGGTGACGAACCCGTGGAAGTCGTGAAGACCGCGGAAGCACAGGTCGTACGCCTCCATGTCGGTGGTGGCTGGCGTCGAAGGACCCCCGGCATCGCCGGATAGACGGAGGCCCAAGGCCGCCACGATGGATCGGGAGATCTCCTCCTGGATGGCGAATACGTCGGACAGCTCCCTGTCGTATGACTCGGACCAGCGGTGATACCCGTCGGAGACATCCACGAGCTGGGCCGTGATCCGCAGCCGGTCACCCGCCTTGCGGACGCTCCCCTCCAGGACCGCCTCCACGCCCAGGGTCCGGCCGATCTCCCGAATGTCCGTGTCCCGACCCTTGAACGCGAAGGACGACGTCCGGGCGGGGACGCGCAGGCCGCCGAGCCGGGCCAGCGAGTTCAGCAGCTCCTCGGTGAGACCATCGCTGAAATACTCGTTCTCCCGACCGGGGCTCATGTCGACGAAGGGAAGCACGGCGATGGAGCGGATCGTCGACTCGGCCTGAGCCGGCTCCACCAGGGCCGCGCCGGCCGCGGCCGGGAGCGCGGCGGCCGCCGGGTAGACG
>CAYXJH010000160.1:0-7148 GCA_964465415.1 uncultured Gemmatimonadaceae bacterium | reverse complement strand
TCGACATCGACTTCGATCTAGGCTCCGGTTCATTGTCGGTCCCGGGGGTCTCCGACTTCCGGGGCCGATCGGCGTTCGGGCGTTGGGCCAGGGTCAGGGCACGTAGTACGTCGGCGAGCCGGGGCCGACGGGGAGGCCGAGCCCGAAGACCCACACGTAGAACAGCGTCATCCAGCCGAGGAAGAAGAGGATGCTGTACGGGAGCATCATGCTGATCACGGTCCCGATCCCCAGGTTCCGGTCGTAGCGGTTGGCGAAGGCGAGGATCAGGCCGAAGTACGACATCATGGGCGTGATGATGTTCGTGACGGAGTCCCCGATCCGATACGCGGCCTGGATCACTTCCGGGCTATAGCCGGTGAGCATCAGCATGGGCACGAAGATGGGCGCGGTGACGGCCCATTGAGCGCTGGCCGAGCCCAGCATTAGGTTGACGAACCCGGACACGAAGATGAACCCGATGAATACGGCGGGCCCCGTGAGGCCGATGTCCTGAAGGAACTGGGCGCCGGTCACGGCTACGATCTGGCCCAGGTTCGTCCAGCCGAAGAACGCCACGAACTGGGCGGCGAAGAAGACGATGACGATATAGAGGCCGAGCGTGCTCATCGCCTCGGCCATGCCGTCCACGATGTCGCGGTCGCTCCGCATCGTCCCGGTCACGTAGCCGTACACGAACCCGGGGATGATGAAGCCGACGAAGATGAACGTGACGATGCCACGGAAGAACGGCGAGTTCAGTTGCTCCCCGGTCTCCGGGTTCCGGAGGATCCCCCACTCCGGGACGATGGTGAGCGCGAGCAGGCCCAGGAACAGGATCACGCTCACCGCCGCCCACAGCAGCCCCTGCTTCTCGGTTCGGGTTAGCGGGTCCAGCTCCCCCTCGTCTGACAGATCCTCCATGGCGATGCTGGGGTCGTACGGCCCCAGGAGCGGCTCCACGAACTTCAACGTGGCGACAACGCCCAAGCCCGTGATCAGGAAGACGCTCACGAACATGAAGTAGTAGTTCACCGCGGCGTGGACCATGTAGTCCGGGTGGATCAGCTGGGCGGCCTCCTCGGTCAAGCCCGCGAGCAGCGGATCGATGGTGCCGATGAACAGGTTCGCGCTGTATCCGCCCGACACGCCGGCGAACGCGGCGGCGAGGCCGGCCAGCGGGTGCCGGTCCATGGAGAGGAAGATGACCGCGCCCAGCGGGACCAGGACCACGTAGCCCAGCTCGGACGCGGTGTTCGATATGATCCCGGAGAACACCACGGCGGTGGTGACCAGCAGCTTCGGCGAAAGGAACCGGGACACCAGGCGCCGGACGCGTCTGCGAAGCTTCTCCAGCAGCGACATGTCGGGCGTGATCTCCGGGAACTCAGGGCGGACCGATGCCGCGCCCAGCACGATCCCACGGATCCCGGCCCGAATCAGCCCTGACTTCTCCGCTACCCCGACGCCGAGCAGCGCGACGAGCACGGTCCCCAGCGGCGCGAACCCGGTGAAGTTCGTCACGAAGTTCTGGACGATGAGCCGCAGACCCTCGGCGTTCATGAGGCTGATGGCGAAGATGCGGCCATCTGGCGCGCGCCCCGCCGCCCCCTCGGGGCGCGGATCGGGGACGGAGAGGTTGAAGAACTCGGCGATGCCGCTCACGACGATGACACCGAGCGCGAAGATCGCGAACAGGGTGACGGGGTGGGGAAGGAGATTGCCGAGCCACTCGATGAACTTCAGGAACCGGTTGAACCAGCCGGAAGGCTCACGGCTGCCAGGCGGATCGGCCGGGTCGGTGGTCGGTTCGGGGTACTCGGCCATCAATTACTGCGAGCTCCGATGTCGGCGTCAAGGGAAGCCCGCAATGTAGGCCGTGAGGCGGGCGGCGCCAGGGCGCGCCGCGTTCAGTCAGGCAGCTCGATGCCCGGTTCTTCCGGCGAAGGCCGATACACGACCAGCGTCCGACCGATCACCTGAACGACATGCACGCCCGGCAGGCGGCCTTCCAGGTCGGCCGCGGTGCTCCGCGCATTCGCGGGCGCGTTCTCCAGCACCCGCACCTTGAGCAGCTCGCGGGTGTTGAGGGCCTCCAGCAGGGCCTGTGTGAACGCGTCGCCGGCCCCGTCCGCACCCACCTGGAGGATCGGCTTGAGCCCGTGGCCCAGCTTCCGAAGGTAGGCCCGCTGCCTGGACGTCAGCGCGTCGATGGGAGCTCCTCCGATGCCCCGGGCTCGGACAGGGAACGGACGCGCTCGTACATCTTCTTCCCGACATAGAAGGCGGCGCCCCACTTCAGCGCCCGGATCGGGTGGAGCAGCACGAACGTGGTCTTCGGCGCCTTCGTGTACGCGGTGAGTTTCAGCAGCCTGCGGATCATCCGGACCTCCGTGAGAAACAGGTTCATCGCTGCCCATCTACAGTGCAAGGCATGGGCCGTTTGGCCGCGACGTTTGCCCGCCTGAATGCACGATCCCCTACCGCCCCCAAATACGGCGCGTCAGGAAATCTCCGCGACCGATTGCGGCATTGCCCGATAGCATGCAGCCATGCCAGCCACTATCTGTCGGGCGGCGGCAGGTCGGCCACGCCGTCGCGGGCACGGGGGCCGGCTCAGGGGTGGGGTGGTGACCGCGCACACGACATAGGATACAAATCCGGTTGATATCATGAAACAGAGGGCACGGGCCTACAACTCGTTCGAGATGGCGCAGTCGCAGTTCGACAGGATCGCGGACATGCTGGAGCTGGAGAGGGGGACGCGCGACCTGCTCCGCGAGCCGGTCCGGGAGTACGCGTTCGCGATCCCGGTCCGCATGGACGACGGCTCCGTACAGGTCTTCCGCGGGTTCCGCGTCCAGCACAACGATGCGCGCGGCCCGAGCAAGGGCGGGATCCGGTTCCATCCCCACGAGAGCCTGGACACGGTGCGGGCCCTGGCCATGTGGATGACGTGGAAGTGTGGGGTGGTGGACATCCCGCTCGGGGGCGGGAAGGGTGGCGTCGTGTGCGACCCGCACGACCTGAGCCTGCGGGAGCAGGAGGCGATCTCTCGCGGCTGGGTGCGGCAGATCGCGAGGGATGTGGGGCCTACCCGTGACGTGCCGGCGCCCGACGTGATGACCACGCCGCAGCACATGCTGTGGATGCTGGACGAGTTCGAGGCGATCCACGGGCAGCGGCTGCCAGGCTTCATCACGGGGAAGCCGGTGGGAATGGGTGGATCCGTCGGGCGGAAGGAAGCGACCGGCTATGGCGTGGTGTACACGATCCGCGAGGCGCTCAAGGAGCTGGGCCTGAAGGAGGCGGACACGGTCGCCGCGGTGCAGGGATTCGGCAATGTTGCGCAGTACGCGATCCAGCTCTACACGGAGCTGGGCGGGACCGTCACGTGCGTGTCCTCGTGGAACCAGGCGGACAAGGTAGGCTACGCCTATCGCCGGAAGGATGGCATCGACCTCGCCGAGCTCCAGGGCATCACGGACCGGTTCGGCGGGATCGACAGGGACCAGGCGCGGGACCTCGGATACGAGGTGCTGCCGGGCGATGCGTGGCTGGAGCAGGACGTGGACATCCTGATCCCCGCCGCGCTCGAGAACCAGATCAACGCGGAAACGGTCCAGCGGATCCCCGGATCGGTCAAGATCGTCGCCGAAGGAGCAAACGGCCCGACCAGCCCGCAGGCCGACGGTGTGCTGCACGAGCGCGGCGTATTCGTGATCCCGGACCTCCTCTGCAATGCCGGCGGGGTGACGACCAGCTATTTCGAGCAGGTCCAGAGCAACATCAACTATTTCTGGGAACGGGACGACGTGCTGAACCGGCTCGACATCAAGATGACCGCCGCCTTTGCGGCGGTGAGCGAGTTGGCCCGCAAGGAGTCGCTCTTCACGAGGGACGCGGCGTACGTGATCGGTGTGGACCGGGTGGTGCGGGCGTGCCGGGATCGAGGCTGGGTCTGAGGCCGGGGCCGGCCGGCGCAGGGCCGGCCGGGAAGGGTAATGGAGCGTGACCGAAACAGGCCAGCACCGACAGGCCGGGGCCGAGCCCCAGCAATGGCGAGTCATCGTGGAGTTCCTGCGTCGCACGGATCCCGGCCTTTTGGAGTGGATCACGCGGAAGATGTTCAACTACGTCCGCTGGAAGGGTGTGAGCCAGGCGGACGCCCTCCTCCCGGCCGAGGCCCGGGCCGACGCCCAGGTGATGAACGGGGAGGAGAACCGCCCGATCATCGGGGTCGGGCCCGGGGCCATCAGGCTGTCCACGGACGCCGTCTTCGAGCTGGCGTCCCTGCACCTCACCGAAGGCGAGATCCTGCGTCACATCCAGATGTGGACGACGCAGGACAAGGTCGGATTCCTGATCCACCTGCTGGAAGACCAGGGCAGCTCGTTGGGCGAGATCACGGAGGCGCTGGACCGGTTCCGCGGGCTGGCCGTCGATGAGGACGCGCTGCCCCACTCCGTTCAGACCATGCTGCGCGTGGCGCTCCTCCGGCGGTTCTTCACCGACCAGATCGACTTCATCAACCAGGCCCGACGCGTGGCGACGGTCAGCGACTTCCACGCGCTGTCCCGCCACCTGGTCGCCCCACCGCGGAGCCATGGGCGTCTCGGAGGGAAGAGCGCGGGGCTGTTTCTCGCCCAGCGGATCGTGGAGCGCTCTCCGGAGTTCGACGACATCCTCCGCAATGTGCGCGTGCCGCCGACCTGGTACGTCGCATCGGACGCCGTGCTGGCGTTCGTGCGGTACAACAACCTGGAGGACATCTACGACCAGAAATATCTGGAGACGGACCAGATCCGACAGCAGTATCCCCACGTGATCCAGGTGTTCAAGAGCTCCGAGTTCCCGCTGGAGCTGCGGAAGGGGCTGGGCACGGCGCTGGATGACCTGGGTGAAGGTCCGCTTATCGTCCGCAGCTCGAGCCTGCTCGAGGATCGCACGGGCGCGGTCATGTCCGGCAAGTACAAGAGCCTGTTCCTCGCCAACCAGGGCAGCAAGCAGGAGCGGCTGCGGGCGCTACAGGACGCGGTGGCGGAGGTGTACGCGTCGATCTTCGGACCGGACCCGCTGGAGTATCGCGCCGAGCGCAACCTGCTGGATGTGCACGAGGAGATGGGTATCATGATCCAGCGGGTAGTCGGGCGCCGGATCGGTCGCTACTTCCTGCCGTCCTATTCGGGGGTGGCACTGAGTCACAACGAGTTCCGATGGTCGCCTCGTATCCGGCGGGAGGACGGCCTGGTTCGGCTGGTTCCGGGACTCGGCACCCGCGCGGTCGATCGGCTGACGGACGACTACTCGGTCCTGCTGGCGCCACGGCAGCCGGGGCTCCGTGTAAGCGCCACCGCCGAGTCACTCACCCGGTACGCGCCCCGCTCCATGGATGTGATCGACCTGGAGGCGGACGGATTCGGCACGGTCCCCATCGATGCGTTCATGCGCGAGTGCGGTGGCGCGCTGCCGGACGTGCGGCGGATCGTTTCCGTGATCGAGGACGGCCACGTTCGCCGGCCGACTGGCCTCGGCATCGATTTCGAGCGCCAGGAGACGGTGGTGACATTCGAGGGGCTGGCATCGGAGTCACCGTTCCTCCGGCAGGTTTCCACGCTCCTGGACCTTCTGGGCACGGGGCTGGGCATGCCCGTCGACCTGGAGTTCGCATCCGACGGCGAGCACCTGTATCTGCTCCAGTGCCGGCCCCAGGCCTTCGTCGGCGCCATCGCCGCCTCGCCCATCCCGCGGGACATCCCCGACGAGAGGATCCTCTTTACCGCGAACCGGTACATCTCCAACGGTGTCGCACCGGCCCTGACCCACGTGGTCTACGTGGATCCGGATGCGTATGCGGCTTTGCCGGACCGCGCGGCCATGCTGGACGTCGGTCGTGCCGTAGGCCGGCTCAACCGGCTCCTCCCGCGCCGGGGCTTCATGCTGATCGGCCCCGGCCGGTGGGGCAGCCGAGGGGACATCCAGATGGGTGTGAGCGTGAGCTACGCCGACATCAGCAACACGGCCGTGCTCGCGGAGATCGCGCGTCGCAAGGGCAGCTACGTGCCGGATCTGAGCTTCGGGACCCACTTCTTCCAGGACCTGGTAGAGGCGGAGATCCGGTATCTCCCGCTCTACCCCGACGAGCCGGGCAACCGATTCCGGGAGGACTTCTTCCGGGGGGCGACGAACCGACTGTCGGAGCTGGCCCCCGGGTTCGAGCACCTGGTGGACACGCTCCGGGTGATCGACGTGCCTGCCGAGACAGGGGGAAGGGTCCTGTGCGTCGCAATGAACGGGGATAACGATCAAGCCATGGGGTACCTGGTCGACCCGCCGTGACGGGCGAGCCGCGCATCTTGCGCGGTAGGTGCGAGTTGAGACAGAATTGATTCATGCAACGCGCCCCGCTTCCGATCGGAGGCGGGCTGTCGGGAACTCATCAAGCGGAAAGATTCATGCAAGCCACCGTCCCGGCCCAATCGCGCGTCGCGCGCGCCTTGACCCATCGTCGTCCCGGACTGCTCGTCGTCGCCCTCGGGTTCCTGGCGAGCGCGTGTACTCCCGTGGGGTGGGACGCGGCGCCCCCGGCGCCCGAGCCCGTGCCGCTCACCCTGGACGAGTACTACCTGGACGACTCTGCGGATGGCGCCGGCGAGCCAGCCGGGATCGAAGAGCTCCAGCTGGGCGAGGAGGACGAGGAAGAGGATGTCGCCGGGGTGGTGTTCCTGGACGCGGCCAGCGTCGGGGCCGACCTGACGGCCCACTTCCCCGGCTTCCTGGCCCACGGCCTTCCACCGGCCGCGTTGAATCAGGTCTTGCACTACGTGGGGCTGTTCAGCGAAGGCCGAGCCCGGACCAACTTCGATCGCTGGCTCGCCCGGGAGGGACTGTACCGGGACCTGATCCTGACCGAACTGGCCGCCGCCGGCCTGCCCGAGGAGCTGCTCTACCTGGCCATGGTCGAGAGCGGATTCTCGCCCACCGCCGTGTCCCGGGCGGGGGCCGTGGGGCTATGGCAGTTCATGGCGGCCACCGGCCGGGCGGAGGGCTTGCGGATCGACGACTGGGTGGACGAGCGTCGGGACCCCGTGGCCGCGACCCGCGCCGCCGTCGCACACCTGGCGATGCTCAATGAACAGCTGGGCGACTGGGCGCTGGCCGCCGCAGCG
>CAYXJH010000159.1:0-7168 GCA_964465415.1 uncultured Gemmatimonadaceae bacterium | reverse complement strand
GTCGCCCACATCCACTACGTGCTGTTCGGCGGCAGCCTGTTCGCGCTGTTCGCCGCCATCACGTTCTGGTACCCGAAGATGTTCGGCCGCCTGATGAACGAGGTGCTGGGCAAGGTACACTTCTGGCTCACGCTCCTCTTCTTCAACCTGACCTTCTTTCCCATGCACTTCCTCGGGGCCGGCGGCATGATGCGGCGAATCTACGACCCCGGGCAGTACGAGTTCCTCCAGCCGCTGCTCGACCTGAACACGTGGATCACGGTCGCGGCGTTGGCGCTCATCGCCACCCAGTTCATCTTCGCCTTCAACTTCACGTGGAGCATGTTCCGGGGCGCGAAGGCACCCCCCAATCCCTGGCGTGCCAACTCGCTGGAGTGGGTGGTCCCATCGCCCCCGCCCCATGGCAACTTCGCCGCCCTGCCGATCGTGAGGCGGGGACCGTACGAGTACTCCTCGCCGTTCAGCGACGAGGACTACCTGCCGCAAGACGCGCCGCCACCGGCCCAGGAGCCGGTCGAGCCCGTCGTGGCGACCTGAACGGGAGACGACCATGGACCACGCCGTCGCCACACCCGTCGAAGGATCACAGCTCGAGCCCGGGATACCCGTCTACAATCTGAAGCTCGGGATGTGGGTGTTCCTGCTGTCCGAGGTCATGTTCTTCACGGCGCTGATCGGGTCCTACATCATCCTGCGCGCGGCGCACCCTGAGCATTTCGCCGAGCCGGACGTCGTGCTGAACGTGCCGCTAACCGCCATCAACACGTTCCTGCTGATCTGCTCGTCCGTGACCATGGTCAAGGCGTTCGCGGCCATCGAGCACGGGGACCAGCGTGGGCTGCGCCTCTGGCTGCTCGCCACCGTCGCTCTCGGGTCCCTCTTCCTGAGCGTCCAGGTCTACGAATACATCCAGCTGGCCAACGAAGGGTTCCTCCCGATGGCGGAAGCCTACGCGGCCGTTGGACGACACGGCCATCCCGGGGACCCCATCATCGGGGGGCCGCTTTACGGTGCCACCTTCTACACCATGACCGGATTCCACGGCGCGCACGTCCTGTTGGGCGTGCTGGCTTTGATCTGGATCACGTTCCGGGCGTTCCGCGGGAAGTACACGCAGGCGAGCCACGGCGGCG
Organism: uncultured Gemmatimonadaceae bacterium; assembly: GCA_964465415.1. Classification (GTDB taxonomy): domain Bacteria; phylum Gemmatimonadota; class Gemmatimonadetes; order Longimicrobiales; family RSA9; genus SLCC01. The sequence continues at coordinate 6,035 of CAYXJH010000159.1, read as the reverse complement.
TGGAGACCATGGGCCTCTACTGGCACTTCGTCGACCTCGTCTGGATCATCCTCTTCACCGTCGTCTACCTGATCTGAGGAGCGGGCCATGGAGCAAGCGCAATCGCAGCCGCGGTACATGCTGGTCTGGGCGGTGCTGGCAGCGCTGATGCTGTTCAAGGTCGCGCTCACCTACATCGGGTGGCCGAAGTCGATCACGGTGGCGTTGCTGGTGATCGTGGCCATCTGGAAGGCGACGCTCGTGGCCATGTACTACATGCATCTCCGCTGGGAGCCACGCCGGCTGATCATCATGGTCCTCGTACCTCTGCCCCTGGCCCTGATCCTGGTGCTGGCGGTTCTAACCGAGTTCTAGAAGGAGGCCGACCATGATCGACCGCACGGCTCTGGGCGCCAGCGGGACGGGCGCCGCTGTCAAGCGCGGAATCGTGGCGGGGTTCGCGGCCGCCGCGGTCCTGGCCGCGTGGTTCCTGCTGATCGATACCCTGGCCGGCAGACCCTTCTACACGCCCGCGTTCCTGGGACGGGTGCTCCTCGGGACGGCGCCTGTTACGCTGAGCGTAGGCCAGATCGCCCTGTACACGGTCATCCACTTCGCCGTGTTCCTGGTGATCGGCGCCGGTATGGGCTGGGTCATGGAGAGGCTGCGCGTAGTGCCGAGCGTTCTTCTGGGGCTCGTGCTCGGCTTCCTCCTGTTCGACCTGGTGTTCTACGGGGGCGTCTGGCTCACGGGCACGGACGTCATCAACTATCTCGGTTGGGTCGAGGTCCTGACGGGCAACATCATTGCCGGCCTGACGCTCGTCGGTGTCGTCCGCCTGCTGGACCCGCGTCCAAGCGTCAGCTGGGGTGCCGCCCTGATGCAGCACCGCGTGTTGCGGGAAGGCATGGTGGTCGGGCTCGTCGGAGCCGCGGTCGTCGCAGTGTGGTTCCTGGTCCTGGATGCCGCCATGGGACGGATCCTGTTCACGCCCGGCGCCCTCGGCAGCGTCCTATTCCATGGCGCTACGGACGTGACGGGTCTCCGGATCGATGCGTTCACGATCCTGGGCTACACGGTGCTGCACCTGGTGGCCTTCGGTGTGGTCGGCCTGGTCGCCGCCGCGATCGTGGCCTACGCGGAGGACCGGCATGCCTACGTACTGCTGGGAGCCATTCTGCTGTTCGTCGCCTTCGAGACGTTCTTCATCGGGATCCTGACGCTCATGGCCCAGTGGCTCCTCGCGCTCATCCCCTGGTGGAGCATCATGGTGGCGAACGTGCTCGCAGCCGGGGCCATGGGCGCGTACCTGTGGCGCCAGCACCCGAAGCTCGCCCGGGCCGTGACCGACCCGGACCTGGAGCGCAACGTCGAGCGCCCCGCCGATACGGCTGGGATCAGTCCTCGAGTTTGAGGATGGTGGACAGCCGGAGCAGGTACACCGTGAGGGCGACGCCGAACACTCCGAAGACCGCCGCCAGGAGCGGGGCCCCGGCTCGCCCGCCGGTGGTCCAGCCGTGGACCTCCCACGCGGCGTATACGAAGCAGAAGACGATCGCCGTCAGGATGAGCGAGCGGTGAAAAGAGACGAGCGACACAGGCGTGCCTCCGGATGGTACGGTTCTTCCCCCCTGGAGAGTAACCATGATCGAGCAGCCGGACAACGAGGTGGCGCGGGAGCCGGGGTGCGTGGACTGCGGGCACGTTGGCAGCCCGATCAACGTCGGGCCAGGCCCCGGCTGGATCGCGATCCTGTTATGGGCGGGCGCGGCGGCGCTCTGGGTCCTGGGGCTGGCGGTGCAGAACATCTGGGTCGGCTACCTGGCGGCCCCCGTGTTCCTCGGCGCTCTGATCTACACCCTCTGGTACTTCTATCGTCGCGAGAAGGCCTGCCGCCACTGCGGCGCCCGGTGGGCGCCCGGACGCCTGAACGATTCCACAGGTCCGGGATCCGCGCGACCCTGAGCCATGGTCCTGCTCCTCACGTTCCTCGGCTTCATCGTACTGCGCGTGGTGCTGCTGAGCGTCGGTGGGGCACTGCTGATCCGATCGGTCCGGGGCTGCCCGGCGTGTTTCCAGCCTACGACGCCGGTGCGGGTCCCGCTCCTCGAACGGCTCACACACCTGGAATGGCGCTGGTGCCTGCACTGCGGATGGCGCGGCCCTTCCAGGCGACGCTCACTTCGGACGACCCCTCGGCGCAAGGCCGGACAGGCGTCCTGAGTCCACCCGTGTTGCCGTGATCGTCGTCATCGGCGGCGGCATCAGCGGGCTGGCGGTCGCGTACCACCTACAGCGAGCGGGGGCCGACTTCATCGTCCTCGAAGCGCGGGACGGCGCCGGGGGCGTCATCGGGTCGGTCGAGGTGGAAGGCCGTGTCCTCGAATTGGGGCCCCAGCGGACCCGCCTCACTGAGCCGTTGCGCCGCCTCGTCACGGACCTCGACCTGGGCGATCGGCTCATCACTGCCCCGGACCTGCCACTGTTCATCTACCGGGACCGACGGCTCCGGAAGGTGCCTCTCGATCTCCGCACGGCCGCGACAACCGACCTCATCGGCTGGCGGGACCGCGCCCGGGCGCTCCTGGAGCCGTTCACCGGTCCCGTCCGCCTGGACGAGACGGCCGAGGAATACTTCGCGCGGAAGTTCGGGCGCGGCGCCTATGAGCGTCTCATCGCGCCGTTGTACGGCGGACTGTACGCGTCGGACCCGGCGGACATGCGCGCCCGCCACGCCCTGCTGCCGGTGCTCAGGGCGTTGGGCGTCCGAAAGAGCGTCCTCGCCGCGCTGACCCGTGGGGCGGCGGCCCGGAGTAGAGTGCCGACCTGCTCGTTCCGCGGGGGCCTCGGGGAGCTAACCGGGGCGTTGGCCAGGGCGCTGGGCGACCGCCTGGTGGCGGGCACCCCTGTCCAGCGGGTCGACCATCGAGGCGATCAACTCCATGTCGTTCACGAGCATGGCGAGATCCGTGCGGACCGGGTCGTCCTGGCCTGTCCGGCCGATGTCGCGGGTCGGTTGCTAGAGGGCACCGATCCCGACGGTGGCCGACGCATGCGCGCGCTTCGTTATCACCGGCTGACGGTGGTGCACCTGCTCGCGAATACGGACCTTCACGGGCACGGGTACCAGGTCGCGCTGGACGAGGGACTGGCGACGCACGGGGTCGCCTGGAACGATGCCATGTTCGGCCGTCGCCGCCTCTACACGGCTTTCCTCGGCGGGGCCCGCCGCCCGGCTGTCCAGTCGCTGCCGGATGAGGACCGGGCCGAGATCGCGGCCCGGGAGTTCCGGAAGGTGACCGGGGCCGAGGCCCGGCCGATCCACGTCCATCGGACCCGCATGCCGGCGTGGGACACGAGCTGGGACCGGCTCGATGACCTGATCCTCGATCCCCGTCTCGATGTGTGCGCCAACTGGTGGGGCCGGCCGGGCATCACCGGCCGGCTGCTGGAAGCGGACCGACTTGCCGCGCGGCTGGTCGCCGACCGCCCCACGGCCCGGCCGCTCGTCCCGTCGGCCCGGCAGGGGGCTTTGGAGGGGAGAACGGTCAGGAGCGCGGCCGCCCCCCGTTGAGGCAGAGCGTGCCCGGGACGGGGCGGCACCGGCAGGACACGAGCCCGGCCGATTCCGGCACCGGGTCGGTCAGCAGCGGCGCGACCAGGTCGGCGAGGAGGCGGATGAGGGGCGGGTCGTCGTGGGGTACGGGGACGCGGTGGAACCCGACGCCCCTGCCCTCGGCGACGGCCCGCAGCCCGATGTCCAGCTCGGCCAATGTTTCCGACTGCTCCTGGACGAAGCTCACGGGCACGACCACGATCTGTCGCGCATCGATCCCGCGGACGACATCGTCGATACCCGGTTGGGTCCAGTCCACGTCGGGGCGGTTGCCGTGGTTCTGGAACCCGACCTGGTACCCATCGATGCCCAGGGCGGAAGCGACGGCCCGGCAGTGGTCCTCCACGTACACAGCGTAGCGGCTACCGTCCTTCAGGTACCGGATCGGCGTGCCGTGCGCCGAGAAGACGAGACGGGTATCGGGATCGTCCAGCGCCACACCCTCCCGCGCGCAGAAACCTCGGACCCCGTCGGCCAGCAGCGCGGTGTAGGCCGGGTGGGCATGCCAACCGGCCAGCTCGCGGATCGGCACCTCCCAACCCATCCGGTCGACCGCATGCCGGAGGTCCTCCAGCGCGGCCATCGTGGTGGACGGCCCGCTCAGCGGGTAGAGCGGCACCGCGACCACCCGATCCGCGCCCGCTCGCGAAGCCCGTTCCACCGCGGCCGGGATGCCCGGATCGGTGAACTGCATCCCGGTCAGTACCAGGACATCGTGGCCCCGCTCCGCCAGCTCCTCCTCCAGGCGCCCCGCCTGCCGCGCCACCTGGGCATTCAGCGGCGAGCCGCCGATGCTCCGGTAATCCTCCAGGAGCCCGGGCAGGCGCCGCTCGGCCATGGCCCGGGCGCGCTGCAGGATCACGACCGGATCCGTGGACGGGTCCAGCCGCGCGTTCCGCACGAAGATCCGCTCGAGAAAGGGAGCCACGACATCGGGCGTCGGCGCCTCCGGCTCGCCGAAGCCCAGCAGGATGACGGCAGGCTTCACGGACGCTGGGCAGGCCTGGCCTCGTGGCCCCAGGGTCGAGTGTCGATCATGGCGCCATTATGGGTGGTGCCGCCTTACCCGTCCAGAGCTGGACCCTTTCCGTTCGTGCTCGCGCGGGTCCATATTCCACCGCCCACCGGTGGCCAAGGCCTTCAGCATCCATGAATTGGCGAGAGCTCTTCGACGAACTCAGGCGACGTCGCGTTTACCGCGTGTCGGCGGCCTACGTGATCATCGCGTTCGCGCTGCTACAGGGCGCGGACATCGTGCTGCCCGCACTGGACGCACCGAACTGGGTCCTGCGACTCGTGGTCATGCTGGCGATCGCAGGGCTACCGGTGGCCGCGACGCTCGCGTGGATCTTCGAGATCACGCCGACCGGGATCACACGCACGGACCGACCGGGCGAGTCGGAAGGCCGGGCCTCGATGGCGGTCAGCGGCCGAATGGCCATTGTCGGCGTTGCCGGCGTCGTCATCGCGGCCCTGCTGGTCGGTGCAGGTGCCTGGGTGGCGCTCCGTAGCGTAGCGGCGGTGGGGAGCCCCGACGCCCGGAATCCGGCCGTGTTCGAGCGGTCGGCGTCCGTCGCGGTCCTGCCCTGCATCGACGTGAGCGCGGCCCGTGATCATGAGTACTTCGGGGACGGCATCACCGAGGAGATCATCGGCGCGCTGGCCCGGTTCGACGGTCTGAAGGTGATCTCGCGGACGTCCGTCGTCGCGCTCCGGGGGGGCGGGCTGACGTTGCCGCAGATCGCCGATACCCTGGGCGTCCGACACGTGTTGGAATGTTCGTTCCAGCGATCCGGCTCCCGCGTCCGGGTGCGGGCCACGCTCATCGATCCCAGCAATGACACCCAGGTCTGGGCCGACGCCTTCGACCGAGAGCTGACGGATGTGGTCAGCATGCAAGAAGACATTGCCCGGCAGGTCGGCCAGGCGCTGCTCGCCGGGGTACCCGAGCTTCATCCCGCCACGCCCCACGCCGCCCACGTGCCCACCGCCGCAGCGTACGACGCCTACCTGCGCGGGACCGGTGCGCGGCGGCAGCTCAATCGGGAGAGCCTGCTCACCGCGATCGCGGCATTCGAGGAAGCCATCCGCGCCGATCCTGGGTTCGCCCCGGCATACAGCGGCCTGGCCCAGGTCCATACTGTCTGGACCCTATTCGGGTACCGGGGCGATCCGGAGCCGTACACGAGGGTGGCGACGGCGCTGGAGCTGGCGGAGCGGGCCATCTCACTGGACGACGCATCCGCGGACGCATACGCGGCCCGTGCACACGCCGGGCTGCGCGCCTGGCTACCTGCCGACGTCGTGCTCGCCGACCTGGACCGGGCCGTGCGCCTGGCACCAAGCTCCGGGGAGATTCGAACCGTGCGCGCCGTTGGGCTCGCGTTCGCCGGCCGGTTCGACGAGGCGGTGACCGAGGCGATGTCCGCGGCCACCCTCG
>CAYXJH010000158.1:0-7184 GCA_964465415.1 uncultured Gemmatimonadaceae bacterium | reverse complement strand
TCGAGCTGGGCGGCCTCCTGGCCTTCGCCGGGGGCGAGTGCCGCCGGTCCGGACCGTCGCCGACCTTCGCCGAGGTCGAGGCATGGGATCCGCAGGCCAGCTCGTGGATCACGCTGCCCCCGCTGCCCCAGGGCCGGCACGCCTTCGCGGCCGCGACCCTGAACGGCGTCGCGTACGTGATCGGCGGCCGTACAGGTTGCGGCGGCTCGGGAGCGACCCTCGAGATCCTGTCACTCGAGGGCAGGTGATCGCAGGGCGCCTCCGCGAACGAGAGCTGTGGGAGGAATTCTCGAGCGTCATGCACGGGGACGACCTGGCCGGGTGTCCCCGCGGCGGCGCGCCCCAGGGCCGGCCCGCCGACCTGGCGAAGCGGCTACGACCATGGCGCGAGATACTCACCCCTGCCGTTATGCGAACGGGTGCCCGCCTGCGGCCCCGCGCCCGCAACCCGGAAACTGTCCTACGCCTTCGCGTAGGGGCATGATTTCTGAGCTCGCGGACGCGCTCGCGGGTGGGGTGGCCATCGGTTTGAACTCTTCTTGCCAGGCTTCCGGGGCGCCCGATATACTGTGCGGGGAGCCGGCTCCCGCCGGCTCCGCACGGCCCCGCTCCTCGTTCAGCGAGTGGCCGCTGTTGGGAAGCCGGAGCGACAGGCCACTCTCCCCACTCATTGGAGGTCTTGATGCACGCACGCAGGTTGGCCGCAGCACTACTCGTTGCGGGTACCGCTCTAGCCGGTTGCGCGGACCACACGACGGCGCCCCCGGAGCTCGGTGTAGGAAAGGCCTCGTTCTCGCAGACGGCGGGTGGCACCCAGTACGTGGTTCTGGCCCGCACCACGTTGCCGGCTGGCTTCGCGCAGGACGTGGCCGCGGCGGGCGGCGAGGTCGTGAGCGTGCTTCCCGAGATCGGCATGGCCGTCGTTACGTCGTCGGCGCCCGGGTTCGCCGCCGCGTTGTCGCGCAATCGGGCGATCGAGCAGGTCACACCGGATGTCACCGTGGACTGGCAGCGGCCGCTGGTCGAGGTGGCGCTCGACGAGACGGCGCTCGAGTTCGCCCCCGGCGAGGAGTCTGCGGTGGTCGACGCCGAGCAGTTCGGATTCCTCCAGTGGGGTCCAGACGCGGTCGATGCGCCGCTGGCCTGGGCGGCCGGCATCACGGGCGCGGGCGCGCGGGTCGCGGTGCTCGATGGTGGCCTCAACCATCTGCACCCGGATATCGCCGCCAACGTCGACGTGGCCGCGTCCCGGTCGTTCGTTCCCGGCTTTGCGTTCAACCAGGACGTGAGCTCCCACGCCAATCACGTGGCGGGGATCATCGCGGCGGCGCAGAACGGGATCGGCTCCATCGGCATCGCGCCGAACGCGACGATCATCGGCGTCAAGGTCCTGCACCAGGGCTCGGGGTCGTTCTCCTGGCTGCCTGCCGCGATCGTCTACGCGGCGACGCCCGTGGCCGAAGGCGGCGCTGGCGCGCATCTCATCAACATGAGCCTAGGCGCGCTGATCCCGGCGCACCGTGGCAACATCGGGAATGATCTGAAGGCGGCGATCCGGGAGCTGAATCAGTCGCTGGAACGTGCGATCCAGTACGCGTACACCCGTGGCGTGACGGTCATCGCGTCCGCCGGCAACGAGGGGCTGAACCTGGACGTGGAGACCGACGTCATGCACGTCCCGTCCATGAACGGGCGCGCCATCTCCATCGCCGCTACGGGGCCCTTGGGCTGGGCGCTGGGCGCCACGGACTTCGAGCGCCAGGCGTCGTACACCAACTCGGGCCGCAAGGGCGTCTCGCTGGCCGCGCCGGGCGGTGATTTCGCGCTGCCGGGCGAAGACCTGTGCATCGTTTGGGGCCCGGTGTTCGGAATCCAGAACGCGTGCTGGGTGTTCGACATGTACTTGAGCCACAGCCGAACGGGGTATAGCTGGAGCGCCGGGACCAGCATGGCCGCACCGGTCGCGGCAGGCATCGCGGCGCTCATCATCGAGGCCGAGGGCGGCAACGCCAGCGCCGCGCTCGTCGAGGCGCGGTTGAAGCAGGGGGCGGAGGATCTCGGGAAGCGCGGAAACGACGAGGTCTACGGGCATGGGTGGCTGAACGCGTACCGATCGATCCGCTAGGACGAGAGCTCGCGTTCCGCTCCAGGACGCCCCCCTTCCCGGCCGGGAAGGGGGGCGTTCGCCTCGTCCCGGGCGACATCGTCCCGGCTGGATTGCGAACGCGGGAGCCGTCAGGGCGTCAGCCCAGCCCACTTCGATCACAGACTGAACCGGGAGGGCAGGGTGGACCACACCGGGCACCTGCTGGACCGGCTGGCGCGCGCGGATGCCTACCCTCACACCGTGACGGAGGTGCGCTCGATCCAGACGCACATCTCCGTGGTGTTTCTCGCCGGGCCGTACGCGTACAAGGTGAAGAAGCCGGTGAAGTTCGGCTTCCTCGACTTCAGCACACTGGAACGGCGACGGCACTTCTGTCGGGAGGAAGTGCGCCTCAATCGTCGTCTCGCACCGTCCCTGTACCATGGCGTGGTCCCGATCGTCGCCAGCCCGACCGGTCCGCGTGTGCTGGACGTGGTGGTGGAGGATGCTGCCGTCGGCGCCTCGCAGGTGTCCGGGCTCGAAGTGCTGGAGTGGGCCGTCCGGATGGACCGGCTCCCCGAGGAGCGGACCCTGAAGAGCCTGCTCCGCAGAGGCGAGTTGAATGGTCGAGACGCTATCGCGCTCCTGAAACGACTGGCCCGCCTGCTGGCGACGTTCCACGCGACGGCCGCCCGTGGCCCGGAGATTTCCCGGCTCGGTGATTTCCCGACCATCGCGGCGAACGGCCGCGCGAACTTCGACGAGTTGGAAGCCATGTCGGCCGATACGGTGACGCCGGCCGCGCTGCGGCGGCTGCGCGCGCTCTCGGAGCGCATGCTTTCCCGGCTCCGGCCGATCATGGAGCGACGTGCGGGCGATGACGTCCCGTGCGATGGTCACGGCGACCTCAGGCTCGGACATGTCTATCACCTGGAGGATGGCTCCGCGGACGGCGACATCGTCATTGTCGATTGCATCGAGTTCAACGAACGGTTCCGCTGTGCGGATCCCATGGCGGACGTTGCCTTCCTGATCATGGAGCTTGAGTTCGAGAACCGCCCCGATCTCGCACGGACGTTTGCCGATTCCTATCTCGAGGCGACGTCGGACCAGGAGGGCGCGGAGCTGATCCCGTATTACGTCGCGTATCGGGACATCGTACGTGGGAAGGTCCGAACGCTCACGGCGAAGGATTCGGCCATTGCCGAGCCGGAACGGGACAGAGTCCGGGCTCGCGCGACCCGGCACTTCCTGCGCGCCATCGGCCGTCTCGCCTCACCCGACGATCGGCCTGCTCTCATCCTGCTCGCCGGCCTGCCGGGCGTGGGTAAGAGCGTGCTCGCGCAAGGGCTTGCCGACCGGGCCGGGTTCACCTGGATCGACACGGATCGGGTGCGAAAGGAGCTGACCGCCGGCGGTCAGCCGAGCATGGGCCGGGCGGAATTCGAGACCGGGATCTACTCCCGGGACTGGACCGAGCGGACGTACGCGGCCTGCCTGGAGCGGGCCGAATCCATGCTGCGGGAGGGATCGCGCGTGGTCGTCGAGGGCTCCTTCCGGTCCGAACGGCACCGCAAGAGCTTCCTCCAGAGGGCACGGGAGCTTGGCGTGCCTGCCATGCTGCTCCTCTGCGAAGCCGGCCGGGACCGAGTGCGGGATCGGCTCGTGGCGCGCGCTGCACATGGCGCTGAAGCAGGGGCATCTGATGCGGATTGGGACGTCTATCAGGACATGGAACGCCTGTGGGAGCGTCCCGGGGCCGAGACCATCGCCCTGCTGCACCGGATCAGGACCGATCGGTCTACTGCCGAAGTGCTGGATCAGGCGATGGAGGTGCTTCGGGTGGAGGGACTGCGGGTGTAAGGATTTTCCTGTCGTTCGTTTCCGGCAATCCACGATGGCGCCAGGAAGCGCTGCCCCGCATTCTTCGGATGGGGTCTGGCTCAAGGAGGGCGATATGGCACTCGGGCACAGGATCCTGGTCCCGCTCGACGGCTCCGGGTTCGCCGAACGGGCGCTGCCGCTGGCCACGGCGGTGGCCCGGCATGTCGATGGGGAGATCCATGTCCTGACCGTCACCGTTCCCTGGCCGGATACGGGGCCCGGGGTGGCGGGACTGGTGGCGGAGGCGGAACGGGAGGCCGCCGACTGGGCGGCAGCCTACGTGGGAGAAGTGGCCGCGCCCCTCCGTGAGGCCGGCTTGCGCGTACGGACACACAACCGCCGCGGAGCCGCGGCGGCGGGGATCCTCGGGGTCGTCGAGGAGCTGGGCTGCGATCTGCTGGTGATGGCGACGCACGGCAGGAGCGGCTTCAACCGGCTCTGGATGGGCAGCGTCGCGGACCGCGTGGTTCGGCATGCGCCCATCCCGGTACTGCTGGTTTCGGCGGCCGGGGGGGCGATCCCGGAGAAGGAGGGGGCGGATGTCGCCGGGGCGGCGGTCGAGCTGGACGACGCTCCGCGTGATGTCCGGACCGTCATCATCCCGCTGGACGGGTCGGCGTTCTCCGAGTCCGTCCTGGTCCCGGCCACGGCGCTGGGCGACGCGTTCGGCGCGGAGTACATCCTGTTCCGGGCCGTACCGTACCCCCGGGCCTGGGGAATGCCGCTACTCGGCCGCTCGGTCCAGCTGGATCAGCGAATCCTGGACGTCGAGCGGGCGGCGGCACGACGCCAGACCGAGGCCGTCGCGGGCCGGCTGCGAGAGGCTGGCTACAACGTCACGGTCGTAGTAGAGGAGAAGGACGATCCGGCGCCCACGGTCCTTCGCCTCGCGGCGGCGACCCGGGACTCGGTAATCGCCCTGGCGACCCACGGCCGTAGTGGCCTGGGGCGGGTTCTGATCGGCAGCGTCGCGGACAAGATCGTGCGCGGTACCCGTCGACCGGTCCTCCTGGTCCGACCGACGAAGTGACCTGGATTACGGGATCCCGAGGCTCCCGCATCGCCCGTGGATCATGGCGGCGATCACCAGGTGGCGCATGGGACTCGCGAGCTGGATATTCTTCGTCGCCGTGGCCAGCACCTCGCCGCGGGGCCACCACCCCTCGTGGATACGGTCGTGGTTGTAGCTGTAGAGGGTTTCGGGACGGACCATCTCCACGAACCCGAACCCTTTGCTGGTAAGGATCGCATCGCCCTCGAACACCAGCGTCTCGAACAGGGTGAACAGGATCGCGCCGGTGGCGTCACGGAGGTGATACGTCCCGACCTGCTCCCCGTAGTGGGCCTCGCACAGGACGTTTCCGGTCGGGTCGAGGATCTGGTTGTCTACTGTGCGAGCGATCACGTCGAAGACCACGTCGTCGTCGACCGGCGTGCCGCTCGAAGGGCTGGTTCGCCCGATGATGCTGCCGTTGGCGAAGTCGAAGAGGAGAACGCCACCGGAGGCGGCGTCGGTCGTCGTTCCCGCGTAGATCTGCAGGTCGCCGCTGCCGGGGAACGAGGATCTCCAGAGCAGGAGGTCGCGTGTGTCTGTCACCCCGTCCGAATTGTGGTCCTCAATGCCGTGCTGGGGATGACCCTCCGGCGCCATGGGGCTATCGGCCGGCGCTTCGCAGGCCACCAGCGCCAGCGCGGCCAGTGTGGCGGTGAGTCGCGGGGAGCGCATGGAACCCTCCTTGGAAACGGGTGGGGCCTGAGGCGGATCCTACGTGGGCCCTCACACGTCCCAACGAGGCTGCGAGGGAAGCTGCGTCATCCCCCGCTCCGCTCGGAAACGGAACAGGAGCCCTATTGACCTGACCGCCCGTCAAACCGCACCGTACCATTGGATCACCGGCAAGGTCGGGTCGGGGCCCGCCCATGATCACGGATCGCGCCCGGTTCCCGGGGGCGGGGGAGATCGGCATTTTGGATCACTGGAAGCGTGTCGATGCGATCTTCGCGGAAGCCCTGAATCTCCCACCGGAGGAGCGTGCGGGCTACGTGGCCGGCGCCTGCGAAGGGGACGGTGCGCTCAGGTCCGAGGTCGAGGGGCTGCTTGCACGGGTACCGACGGCCGGCGCCTGGTTCGCCGAGCGATCACCGGCGTTGCTGCTCGAGCACCAGGGTCTGATTCCGACCGCGTCCCTCGAGCCCGGGCGGCGGGTCGGCTCCTACCGCACCATCAGGCTGCTGGGAGCGGGCGGAATGGGCGCCGTCTACCTGGCCGAGCGCGCCGACGGCGAGTTCGATCGGCAGGTCGCCGTCAAGATCGTGCATCCCGCCTGGGGCGCGACGCCGGACGCGACGCGGCGGTTTCTGCGCGAACGTCAGATTCTCGCCAGACTGGACCACCCCAACATCGCGCGACTGCACGACGGCGGCCTGAACAGCGACGGTCTGCCGTACCTGGTAATGGAGTACGTCGACGGCCTCCGCATCGACGAGTTCTGCCGTTCGCACGCCCTGCCGGCGCGCGAACGGGTCCGGCTGCTCCAGGACGTTGGACGCGCGGTCCACTACGCCCACCGGCACCTGGTCATCCATCGCGACCTCAAGCCGACCAACATCCTGGTCACCGCGGACGGCGTCCCGAAGCTTCTGGACTTCGGTATCGCCAAGCTCCTGGAGGACGAATCCGGGGAAGGTACGACCCGGTCGGACGCGCGGCCGATGACGACGGCCTACGCGGCGCCGGAACAGGTCCACGGCGGTCACGTCACGACGGCGACGGACGTCTACGCGATGGGTGTCTTGCTTCAGGAGGTGCTGACGGGGCGGCGCCGGGACGAAGCGGCACGGAGCCCGAGCGAGATTCCGGGCGACCTCGAGCGGATCTGTCTAATGGCCATGCGGGAGGAGCCGGAACGTCGATACGAGTCGGTGCAGGCGCTGGTCGACGACCTGGAACGGTTCCTGGATGGCCTGCCGGTCCGTGCCCGGCCCGATACCGTGGCCTACCGCGCTCGCCGGTTCGTGTCGAGGCACCGCGCCGGCGCCGCGGCCGCGGCCCTGGTTTCCGTTGCCCTCGTGGCCGGCTTGAGCGCGTCGTTGTGGCAGGGCGGGATCGCGCGCTCGGAGGCGGCAAAGGCCCGCGAGGTGAGCGACTTCATCCTCGGGCTGTTCGAGGTGTCCGATCCGGAGCAGGCCTCAGGCGAGCAGCTGTCCGTCCGCG
>CAYXJH010000157.1:0-7187 GCA_964465415.1 uncultured Gemmatimonadaceae bacterium | reverse complement strand
ACCCCGGCGGAGTCCTCAGCGGCCCAACCGGCCGAAGCGTCTGAACCCGCCGAACCGGCCGAACCGGCCGAACCGGCCGAACCGGCCGAACCGGCAGGGCCCGCGGCAGGCCCTGGGGAGCCGGCTCCGGAAACCCAAACGGAGCCGGCCGCGCCACGCGCGGACGAGGTGCGAGAGGCACTGGGCACGAGCCTTGTGGACCCGGAGGCGTTGGGGTTGCCGACGGAGCATGGTGCGGTGATCCGGTACCTGTCGAACAGCTACCAGGGCGTGGGCCAGAAGACGGCCGAGGCCTTGATCGAAGCGTTCGGTGCGGACCGCGTGTTCCAGGGTCTGAACGACCAGCCCGGGCGGGTTCACGAGGTCCTGGGGGCGGGCCGGCGAACGGATGCGTTGCTCGACGCATGGCGCCGTGACTTTCGGCGTCGCACCACGGCGGGTAGCGCGGGCGAAACCACTGTCGGGGCGGAGCAGCCGTCGAGTTGATCCGGTCGGAGCTCGGCGCGCCACTCCTCGCGGCTTTCTATGCCAGGCCGGCCAGGGACGTGGCGCGCGGGCTCATCGGCGCACTGGTCTGCTCGACCCTCGGCGGCGGCCGCACGGTTGGCCGGATCGTCGAGACCGAGGCGTACACCGGTCCGGATGACCCGGCTTGCCACGCGGCGCAACGGATCGGCCGCACCGTGCGCAATCAGGCGATGTTCGGTCCGCCTGGTACCGCCTACATCTATCTCAGCTACGGCATCCACTGGTGCCTCAATGCGGTGACGGACCGCGTCGAGTATCCGGCGGCCGTCCTGATCCGGGCCCTGGAGCCGGTCGCAGGGCTCGAGTTGATGCGTGCGCGAAGGGGCGGGTGCGATCGCGACCTGGCCCGCGGGCCCGGCCGTCTCACCCAGGCCCTCGGCCTCACAGGCGCCCTGGATCGGCACCCGCTCCAGCTCCCGCCGCTCACCATTCACGCCGGCGACCCGGTCGGCCCGCACGAGATCGGCGACGGCCCCCGCATCGGCATCTCCAGAGCCACCGACTGGCCCCTCCGCTTCACCCTACGGCACAGCCGCTGGCTCTCCCGTTGATTCGGACTTGCGGGCCCATACCGGCAGCTGGCGATCGATGGCATGCACCGTGCAATCCGTACCCCGTACGCCCTTAACTTCGATGCATGAGGAGGCTTCCCATGGCGACGGTCCCCGGACCCGATCCGAACAAACCGCTGCCGATTCCCGGCGCGCCGGCCCAGGAGCCGCCGCGGGAGGAGCCCGAGCGATACGAACCGGCCCCGCGACGGTCCGACGAGCCGGATTGGGCGCCCGAAAAATGGACTCCCGAAAAAGAGGAGGAGGAGGTCGGCGCACCCACACCCCTCTAGGGTACCTGGCACGGTCGTGCCAGCGCCGATCGTGAGGCGGTTCCGCGTGCAAGCCACCGGGCCGCCTCATCTCGTTCAGGTGCCAGATCCATCCCTGTCCCGATCCTGGAGATCGGCATACATTCCCGCCCGGCACGACCGGTACAAGGAGAGAAAGCCGTGAAGACCGTGGTGTGCATCAAGCGGGTCCCGGATACGGAGGCCCGCATCAAGATCGCCGGTGGTGGCGCGTCCATCGACACCACCGGCGTCAAGTTCATAGTGAGTCCGTACGACGAGTTCGCCATCGAGGCAGCGCTACGCCTGAAGGACACGGCGGGCGGCGAAACCATCGCCGTGACCCTGGGAGAGGCTCCCGCGGCCGAGCAGCTCCGCTCAGCCCTGGCCATGGGGATCGATCGGGCGGTCCGGCTCGACGGCGCGGGGTCGCTGGATGGCCTGGCCGTGGCCCGGGCGCTCGCATCGGAGATCGAGGGACTGCAACCCGACCTGGTCCTGTTCGGAATGAAGGCGACAGATGATGACCAGCAGCAGGTCGGCCCCATGGTCGCCGAGATCCTCGGGCTGCCCTGCGTGACGGTGGTGGCCGAGCTGGCCGCCGAGGAGGGCAAGGTCGTGTGTCACCGGGAGATCGAGGGCGGTACCGAGGAGGTCGAGGTCGACCTGCCTGCGGTGGTCACCGTCACCAAGGGCCCCTACGAGCCCCGGTACCCCTCGCTGAAGGGCATCATGGCAGCCAAGAAGAAGCCCATGGAGGAGAAGCCCGTCCAGCTGCCGGCGTCCCGGATCAAGGTCCGGCGTTATGCCGAGCCACCGGCCCGGCCGGAAGGGAAGATCGTGGGCGAGGGTCCGGACGCCGTGCCGGAGCTGGTGCGCTTGCTTCGTGACGAAGCCAAGGTCCTGTAGGAGGCGACATGTCTAGAATACTGGCAGTTGCGGAGCAGCGCGACGGAACTCTGAAGCGTATATCCGAGGAGGTCGTGTCCGCTGCCCGTTCGCTCGCGGACCAGCTCGGCGGCGAGGTGGACGTGGTGGTGCTCGGGCCGGAGGGCGCAGGAGAAACTGCTCGGGAGCTCGGGCGGTACGGCGCCGACCGGGTGCTGGCGGTCGAGGCCGCGAGCCTCGATACATACGATCCGGCCACCTATACCGCGGCGATCGCAGCTCGGGTCAAGCATGGCGACTACTTCGCCGTGCTGCTTCCGGCGACCGCCGCCGGCCGGGACCTGGCGCCCCGTGTCGCGGCGCGCCTCGATGTGCCGCTGGCCTCCGAGGCCACCGGCCTGTCGATCGAGGACGGTGAGCTAATCGTGCGGCGGCCCGTGTATGCCGGCAAGGCGTTCGTGGAGCTCACCCTCGATGCAGCGCCGCGACTGGTCACGGTCCGCTCCAACGCGTTCCGGCCCGAGGAGAACGCCAGGGACGCCGCGCTCGAGCAGATCGAGCTGGAGGCGTCGCCGAGCGACAGGATCCGGGTGCGCGAGGTGCATGTCGGGGCCGGCGACAAGCCCGATGTTTCGGAAGCGTCCGTCGTCGTGTCTGGCGGCCGCGGCCTCAAGGATCCCGAGAACTGGCGCCTCCTGGAGGACCTGGCCGACGCGCTAGGCGATGGCGCTGCGCTCGGTGCCTCCCGCGCGGTCGTCGACGCCGGGTGGCGGCCTCACGCCGAGCAGGTGGGCCAGACGGGGAAGACTGTGGCGCCGCAGCTGTACTTCGCCGTCGCGATCAGCGGTGCGATCCAGCACCTGGCCGGCATGCGGACCGCGGGTACGATCGTGGCCATCAACCGCGACGCCGACGCGCCGATCTTCAAGGTCGCCGACTACGGTATCGTGGGCGACGCCTTCGAGGTCGTTCCCCGCCTCGCCGAGGAGATCCGCAACGCCCGACGCTGACGCGCAAGCCTCCAAGCGCCGCCGGGTCTCGGTTTCGCGTCTCGTCTCGCGTCACGCGTCCCTACATCCTCCGGTACCTCGGCCCGCTCCCGCCTTCCCGCGGGGTCCAGCGCGGGCCGAGGACGTCGGTGGCCTTGCAATCGATGCAATTCGGCGCGTTGATCACGAGGCTTCCCGCCTCGTCGACCTCGTACACGGCCGCAGGGCACATGTGGGCATACATGCGGGCCACCTCGGTCGGAACATCGACGTGCGCCACCAGGTGGCTCGGAATATCGTCCCTCGTCTGGTTCCCGGACTTGAAGACCGCGTCCACCTTGCTGAACGTCAATGTGCCGTCCGGAGTGAACGGCTCGGGTGAACGGCCGGTCCCCTTGGGGACCGCCGCGTCGTGGGGCATCTCGATCCGCCGGCCGGGGAACCGCCCACCCGTCAGGGTCATGAGCGTGGACTTGAATCCGCCTCGGTAGAAGCCGTCCTTGAATGCCAGCCGCATGTTCCGGGTCCGGTGCAGATCCTTCATGATGAAGCTGTCGTTGACGCTGTCGTCGTAGCGGCGGAGCCGGTCGGCACCGGGGTCGGCCTCCTTGAGGGCGAGGAAGATCGCCCGGGCGGCCAGGATCCCCGAGTGGACGGCGTAGTGAATGCCCTTGAGGCTGGGCACGTCCACGAAGCCGGCGGCATCGCCCAGAACGACCACCCCGTTTCCGCTTCGGCGCCCCGGTATGGCGAAGTATCCGCCTTCCGGGATCGTCTTGGCGCCCCATTCCACCATCTCGCCGCCCTCGAGGTACTTCCGGAACAGGGAGTGGGTCTTCATCTGTTGGAAGAGGACGTGGGGGTCGAGGGTCGTGTCATGATAGTCCATCCCCACGACCAGCCCCAGCGCGACCAGGTTCGACTCCAGAGGGTACATGAAACTGCCGCCGAAGGCGTCGTTCGGTAGCGGCCAGCCCATGGTGTGGACGACGGCGTCCAGGGGCTCGCGCGTTTCCCAGATCTCCTTCACGCCGAGGGCGAAGAGCTGCGGGTTCTCCGAGCGCACGCCCTGAGACTCCAGCCAGGCCTGCGTCAGCGGCCCGCGGGTCCCTTCGGCCAGCGCTGTGACCCGGGCCAGCACGTCCGTCGGCGGCGCGTATCCGCTGCCTGGCTCACCGTCGCGCCCGAGGCCGGTGGCCGCGGTCCGGACGCCGATCACGCGCTCGCCATCCAACAGGAGGGAGTCGGCGGGGAAGCCGGTGAAGATGTTGACCCCGGCGGCCTCGGCCCGCTCGCCCATCCAGCGCACGATCTCCGAGATCGAGGCGATCCGGTTGCCGTGGTTCCGCATGGGCGGGGGCACCGGGATCCGCGTGGCCCCACCTTTCCGGAGGACGTACACGCGCTCGGCCTCCACCGGGCCCCGGAACGGGAAGTCGTCGTCGGAAAGATCGGGGAACAGCTCGCGGAACGGGCCTGGGTTCACCACGGCGCCACTCAGGTTGTGCTCGCCCAGGCCTTCGGCCTTTTCGAGCACGGCGATCTCGACGTCCCCGATGCCGTTCTCGCCCGCGTTGTCCGCGGCTACCAACCGGGCCAGCTCGATGGCGCCCGCCAGGCCAGCCGGTCCGCCGCCCACGAACACCACATCCATGGGAACCGCCTCGTCGTCCGGCGCCTCACGGAGCAGGAGACGATCCGTCGGGAGGGGCGGCTGGTGGCGGAGAGGCACGATCTGATCGGGCATGACTCGACTCGGTTCGGGTTCTGACTGAGGCGCGCTCGCGATCGCCCTATCTTCGGGCATGCATCGACCGGAATCAACCGGCCTCGCCGGCCAGGCTTACGGATGCGCCGGGTCCAAGCGCTCAGACGGGCAGTCGGAAGTCCGGCCCGGCCCGGTCGGGTGACCCCAGCGGCAGCACCCACCCCACCTCGCCGCGGTCGACGCCCTTTCGCCCCTCGGGCACGACCAGGAGCGCGTCGGCCCGGGTCATTGAAGTCAGTATCCCCGACCCCTGCGGCCCGGCGGTCCGCACCAGCGGCAACGGATCGCCGGGCTCGACGATCACCCGCTGGAAATGAACCTTGTCCGGCTTCGACGGTATCCGCTCCGCCGCTCGAACCGGTACGACCACATCGTGTACCTCCTTGCGGCCCAGCAGACGTCGGATCGGCGGGCGGACGAGGACCATGAAGGTGAGCAGCGCCGAGACCGGATTGCCGGGCAAGCCCCAGACGGGAAGGGCGGGCCGGCTGGAGCGTGGAATCCGGCCGAGCGACGCCGGACTGCCGGGTCGCATTCGCACACGCCAATAGTCCAGCTCGAATTCGAGCTCGTCGAGCGCGTCCTTGATCCGGTCGTGCTCGCCGACGGCGGCGCCTGCAGTGGTCACGAGAATGTCGACATCGAGGGCGCCTTCGATCCTGGCCCGGATGTCCGCCACGTCGTCCCGTGCGATGCCGAGCAGGCGCGGGATCCCTCCGGCCGCCGCGACCGCACCGGCCAGCGAATAGCTGTTGGAGTTGATGATCTTGCGCCCGGCCACGACCTCGTCGAGCTCTTCGATGCCGGCGAGCTCGTCACCGTTCGAAAGGATGGCCACCACCGGACGACGAAACACCCGGGGCCGGGCCTGGCCCACGGTGGCCAGCACGCCCATCTCCGCGGGACCCACGGCCGTCCCGGCTGCCAGCGCCATATCCCCGCGCGCCAGATCCTCGCCGCGCCGCCGGATGTTGCGTCCCGCGTCCGAGCCCCGGCGCACCTCGACGACGTCGTCGCCGGCGTCCGTGTGCTCGACCCTTACGACCGAGTCGATATTTTCGGGTATCGGCGCGCCCGTCATGATCTTCGCCGCCTCGCCACGCCCGACGGGTCGGGAGGGGAAGCCGCCTGCCGGGATCCGGTCCACCACGCGGAGGCGGATCGGGGCACCCGGCGTCGCGCCGGACACATCGCTGCCGTGGACCGCGTAGCCGTCCATCGCGCTGTTGTCCCAGGGAGGCTGGTGGATCGGGGAGATCACTTCCTCGGCCAGCACACGACCCAGCGCCGCCTCCAGGTCCACGGCCTCGGCCTCCAGCGGATCGACGGACGCCAGGCCACGCTCCACGGCCTCGCGCACACCGATCCAGTCGGCCGTCCTCCCCGACCAG
Source organism: uncultured Gemmatimonadaceae bacterium (assembly GCA_964465415.1). GTDB lineage: Bacteria > Gemmatimonadota > Gemmatimonadetes > Longimicrobiales > RSA9 > SLCC01. The sequence goes on along the minus strand of CAYXJH010000157.1, from coordinate 782 downwards.
TCCACCGTCACGATCGGCTCTCCGCCAGCCGCTCTGCCCGGTCCCGCTCTCCCGGTGTGTTGACGTTCAGGAATGCCAGCTGCGGGTCGCAGACCGCCTCGACGTCCGCCACGGGGATCCGGACGGTGTGAACTGCGGCGTGGAACCCGATCATCCGCTGGTCTCCGGCGTCCAGCTGCGCCTCGATGGCTTCGATGCAGCCCACGCCATACGCCGCGCAGAGCGGCTCCACCCCGCGCGGACCCCGGCTCTCGGGGATGACGACGTCCGGCACAGGATCAACCTGCTCATCGCGCGCTTCGGAGAACGCCATGCTGACGAGGCGGGCGAGGAGCGGCTGGCAGGGGAAGGGCATGTCGCACGCCACCGCCAGGACACCCGGCCGATCCGTCTCGCGGGCCCAGAGTAGGGCCGTATGGATTCCGCCCAGCGCGCCCACGCCCGGCCGGACGTCCGGCCGGGCAGGGAGCGCGAGGTCGGAGAACAGGTCCGGCTCATTCGCCAGTAGGACCACGTCCGGCACCACGCTGCGAACGGCCTCGACGACTCGGTCGATGATGCGCACGCCGCCCACCGTGGCGAGCGCCTTCTGCGAGCCGAACCGCCGGCTCTGACCACCGGCCAGGATCGCGCCGAACGGCAGCCCGCCCGGCCTCATTCCCCCTCCACCGCCACGGCGTGCACCCGACCGAAGTATCCGGAGGGTGCGGTGGTGATCTCGAATCCCCAGCGCGCCAGGGTGACCCTCTCGCTCTCGGACCAGAGCCCCACCGGCCCCTCCT
>CAYXJH010000156.1:0-7200 GCA_964465415.1 uncultured Gemmatimonadaceae bacterium | reverse complement strand
GGCCCCACGTCCTCCGGCTCCAGCCATGGGATCCGACCGATCTCCTGCCCCGTGAACGGCGCGACCACGGGCCGAGTCGGCCGCGCGGCGACGGCCGCGGTTACCCGACCCGCCAGTGCTGCCAGGCGATCGGGTGGGACGCGACGTTCGATCTCGGCCCCGATCCGGTCCCGCGCCCCGACCACCGCAATCTGCTCGCCCACTGTGACCGTCCTTCGTCCGCTCCAGCGGCCTGAGGGAGGGGGCTTCGACAGGAAGTATACGGCCCGTACGGCCCGATTACGAGAGCTGCCCGGGGCCACGTGGACAGCGGGCGCGCATCGGCCGTATCTTGCAGGTGGCTGTTGAAGTGGACCCGCATGGTCGGCGGAAGACATGGCTTCGGCGGCGGCCGGCGAAGTATTCGACTGGGTGATCATCGGCTCCGGCTTCGGCGGGAGTGTGGCGGCCCTCCGCCTCGCCGAACGGAGCCAGAACGTCCTGGTTTTGGAGCGAGGGAAGCGGTTCCGGGACGAGGACTTCCCAACCACCAACTGGAACCTCCGCCGATATCTCTGGGCCCCGCTGATCCGATGCTTCGGATTCCTGGAGATCACGCCCCTGCGGGACGTGGTCGTGCTCCACGGCTGTGGGGTCGGTGGCGGGAGTCTCGGCTACGCCGGCGTCCTGGTGGAGCCCGACCCGGACACCTTCGCGTCGCCCGCCTGGAGCCGGCACGGCGACTGGGGCGAACGTCTCCGACCCCACTACGACACGGCGCGTCGCATGCTCGGCGTCGCCGCCAATCCCCGTCTCTGGCCCGCGGATCACGTGCTCCGTGACATCGCCGAGGAGATGGGCGTCGGCCACACCTTCCGCCCCACGGAGGTGGGCGTGTTCTTCGGCGACCCGGGCCACGAAGGGGAGGAGGTACCGGATCCGTTCTTCCATGGCCTGGGCCCCCCTCGCAAGGGGTGCACCCATTGCGGCGGCTGCATGGTGGGGTGCCGGTTCGCCGCGAAGAACACCCTCGTCAAGAACTACCTCTGGCTCGCCGAGCAGTCGGGGGCCCGTATCCGACCCGAGTCCCTGGTTCGGGACATCCGGCCGGTCAGGGCAGGCCCGGACGCCGCGGAGGCTGGTGCACCCCTGTACGAGGTGGTCTACCGATCCTCGACCGCCCTGCTCCGGAGGCGGCACCACCGCGTCCTCGCCCGCAACGTAATTGTCGCCGCCGGCGCCGTCGGCACCCTCCGCCTTCTCCTCCGCTGCCGCGATGTGACCCGATCACTGCCCGGCCTCTCACCCACCCTGGGTCACGACGTTCGCACCAACAACGAAGCGCTCCTCGGCAGCGTGGACCGCGGCAGCGGTCGTGAGGCCGTGGACTGGTCCCAGGGCATCGCCATTACCTCCCGCGTGCAGCTCGATGCGATCACCACCATCGAGCCGGTACGCCACCCCGCCGGCTCCGACTTCATGCGCTTCATGGGCGCCCCGATCGTTGGCGGCCGCGGACCACTCCGTCGCCTCGGCCGCATGCTCGCCCATGTCGTGCGACACCCCCGCGACTGGCTCCTCACGCATGTATTGCCGGGCTGGGCACGCCGCACCACCATCATCCTCGGCATGCAGAACGCCGATCAGCGACTCCGCGTCCGTCTCGGCCGGAGCTTGCTCACCCTCTTCCGACGCGACCTCGCCAGCCAGCCTCAACAGGACTCCATCCCTCCCGGCCCCATCGTCGCCGCCCACAGCGTCGTCCGGGAATTCGCTCGCCGTACCGGCGGCATCCCATCCGCCTCCGTCAACGAGGCACTCCTCGATGTCCCCCTCACCGCCCATTTCCTCGGCGGCTGCCCCATGGGCCCCACCGCCCGCGAAGGGGTCGTCGACGACGCCTTCCGCGTCCATGGCCATCCCGGCCTGATGGTCCTCGATGGATCCGTCATTCCGGGCAACCCCGGCGTGAACCCGAGCCTCACCATCGCGGCCATCGCCGAGTACGCCATGTCCCGCCTACAACCCCTTGCGTCCGACGTGTCCCAGTCGTACTAGTTAACTGGGGTAAATGTATCCCCGGCCGCCACGTCGGGCGGTGGCGAGAAAGGTGGCATGACGGCGACTTTGCGCGCGGATGCGCCCGGCGTGGACATCGTCGACCCGCGCCGGGCCCGGATACCGATTCGAGCCGGAAATCCGGCTTCGGCCCTCCGGCATCCGCTCGTGCCCCTGTCCGCGGGCCCGCATCCCGCTCCCGCGTTCCACGTAACGACCTACTGTGGCATCATCCGATTCACATCAGGAGGCCCCAAGGAGGCATCCATGACGACAAGGAAGAACGACACGGAATTCATGTTGAAGAGGATCCCGCAGGAGCTGTTGGACCGTGGGCGGGACCTGGCGGGCCGTGGCCACGAAGTGTGGCTTGCGGGTCTGGGCGCGTTCGCGGCGGTGGAAGAGGAGGGCACCGCGTTTTTCACGGATCTGGTGAAGCGGGGTCGTACGGTGGAGGACTCGGGCAAGAAGCGACTGGACGCGGTACGGGATCGGATCGAGGAGCGTCAACAGCAGGCGACGGAGCAGCTGGATGAGCGAGTGTACCAACCGCTGAACGAGGCGCTGCATCGATTCGGCGTGCCGACGCGGAGGGAGATCGAGGGTCTGTCGCGCAAGGTGGACGTGCTGACCCGGCATGTGCAGACGCTGGTCTCGCGGCTACCGGACGACCGGCCGGAGGGGGTTGTAACGTATTACGTGATGGCGTCGGAGGAGGGGTGGATCGTGGGCGAGGAGGGTCTGGCTGAACCGCTGAAGGAGGTCCCGACGAAGGAGCAGGCGCTGGACCATGCCCGCGAGCTGGCCCATGCGAGCGCGCCGAGCCGGCTGCACGTGTACCGGAAGGACGGGAGCATCCAGGACACGTTCGGCTACGAGGGTTGAGGCCGGCCGACCGCTTCTTGCGGGTGGCGATATGATCAGACGACGTGAGACCGCCCGTGTGGGTTTGGCGTGCGCGGGCGGTGTCGTGGAGGGAGTGTTCTACGAGGTCGGCGTCCTCTGCGCGCTGGAGGAGGCGGTAGAGGGGCTCGACCTGAATCGGCTGGACGTGTACGTGGGGGTGAGCGCCGGCGCCATCGTCACGGCGTGTCTGGCCAACGGCATCACTACGCGGGCGCTGGCCCGGGATATCGGGTCGACCGGGGGCCCGTATCGGCTGGCTCCGGCGGAGGTGTTCACGCCGGCGTATCGCCAATATCTGGCGCGGTTCGGCGCGCTTCCCGCCACGGTGGTCCGTGCACTGACCCGGTACCTGTCGAATCCGGTCGACCTGACGCTGGGCGCCGCCCTGGTGGAGTTGGCGCCGCTGCTCCCGTGCGGGATCTTCGACAACGGCGCGCTGGAGCGGCAGCTGGCCCGGGTATTCCTGGGTGAGCGGTTGAGCAACGATTTCCGGCAGCTGCCTCGCGAGCTGCGGATCATCGCCGTGAACCTGGACACCGCGGAGCTGGTGGCGTTCGGCGACCCGGGTCTCGACCACGTTCCCATCTCGAAGGCCGTGCAGGCGAGCACGGCGCTGCCTCTGCTCTACTGCCCGGTCCGGATCGACGACGCGTACTACATCGACGGGGTGGCGCAGCGGACGCTGAACGCCAGCAAGGCGCTCCGTTTGGGCGCCGACCTGGTGTTCTGCATCAATCCCATCGTGCCGATCGACCTGAGGATCGCCGCCGGCCCCGCGCGCCAGCGGAGCCTGGTCGACACCGGCCTTCCCGGCGTACTCTCGCAGACGTTCCGCACCATCATCCATTCGCGGTTGATGGCCGGGCTCAAGAACTACGAGTACGCGTACCCGGACGCGGACGTGATCCTCATCGAGCCGCAGCCCGGGGACCGGAGCATGTTCTTCACGAACATCTTCAGCTTCTCGAACCGGTTCGCGGTGATCCGCCACGGCTACATGACCGCGCGTGGGTTCCTGCTGCGGGAGGCACCGTCGCTCGGGCCACGGCTCGCGCGCCACGGGCTCCGTCTCCGGGAGGAGGTGTTGCGCGGGCCCCCGACACCGCCTGAATGGACGGGACCGGGTGGTGGCCAGGAACGCCCGTTGCTGCCTCGCCGCCCAACGGAGGACCTGGTGGACCGGACGGACCGTGTGCTGAACGAGCTGGAAGCGGCCGTCGCTCGATTGGGCGATCGGGTTGCGTGAGGGCGACGTGGAGATGCGGCGGCGGACCCGGGTCCTTCTCTTCACCGGCAAAGGAGGCGTCGGGAAGACCACGTGCGCCGCCGCGACGGCGGTGCGCGCGGCGGAGCTGGGATACCGGACGCTGATCCTTTCGTCGGACCCGGCGCACAGCCTGGCCGACGCGCTGGACGTGCCGCTGGGCCCCGAACCTGTGGACGTCCTTCCCAACCTCCAGGCGCAGGAGGTGGACGTCTACTACTCGATGTCGAAGTACTGGGGCAACATCCGCGAGCTGCTGCTCACCGTTCTTCGCTGGCAGGGCGTGGAACGCGTGGCCGCCGAGGAGATGGCTGCGCTTCCCGGGATGAACGAAGGATCGGCGCTCCTGTGGATCGACCAGATCCAGACGGCCGGGGAGCACGATCTGCTGGTGGTGGACAGCGCCCCTACCGGCGAGACGCTCACGCTGTTGACCCTGCCGCAGGCCACCCACTGGTGGATCAGCCGCGCGCTCCCGTTCCAACGCACCGCGATCCGGACCGCCGGCTTCGCCCTGCGCAAGACGGCGGGCATCCCGGCGGACCGGGCGTATGCCGAGCTGGAGGCGCTGGTGACCCGGCTGGAAGCGGTCCGGGCGGTGTTGACGGAACCGGATACCACGTCGATCCGGCTCGTGGTCAACCCCGAAAAGATGGTGCTCGCGGAGGGACGTCGGGCGTTCGCCTACCTCCAGCTGTACGGCTACGGGCTGGACGCCGTCCTGGTGAACCGGATCCTGCCCGAGCAGGGGACGGGGGAGGCGCTGCGCCCCTACCTCGAGGCGCAGCGGGGCTACCTCGCCGACATCGAGGCCAGCTTCGCGCCCCTCCCGATCCTGCGGGTCGGGCACCGTGGGCGAGAGGTCTTCGGCGTGGCCCTGCTCCGGGAGCTGGCAGCCGAGCTGTACGGCGACCGGGACCCGACGTTCGTGCTCTACCGAGGGGAGCCGTATCGGCTCGAGGAAGAAGAAGGCGGGTATCGTCTCGAGCTCCGGTTACCCGCGGACTTCGATGGCCTCATCTCCGCGCGGCAGGTTGGGGACGAGGTCGTCCTCCAGCTGGACGGGCAACGTCGGAGCTATTCCCTGCCGCGCTTTCTCGCGTACTACCGCCTCACGGAGAGCCGTCTGGACGATGGCCGCTTCCGTATGCGGTTCCGGCCTGGCATCCACCTGGAGGAAAGCTCATGAGCACCGCGGAACGCACAGCCGAACCCGGGACGCGGAAGCCTGGCGATGACGGGGGCGTTACGGAGGGAATGGCTTCAAAGGCCGGTCTGCCCCGGGACCGGCATGACGATTACTCCCCGGCCGCGGTGGGCGCTCGCCAGGACTACGTGGCCCGGTACAGCGGTGCGCGCCTCTGGCACACGTGCGCGTTTTCGTACGATCCGCACCTTGCGGCCGGTCACTGTGAGAACTTCACGGGCGTCGCACAGGTCCCTGTGGGATTCGCCGGGCCGCTCCACGTGGAAGGCGAGCATGCCCAGGGCGACTTCCTGATCCCGCTGGCCACCTCGGAAGGCACGCTGGTCGCCAGCTACAACCGGGGGATCCATGCCCTGAACCAGTGTGGAGGCGTGCGCTGCACCGTCGTGGCGGACTGCATGCAGCGGGCGCCTGTCTTCATCTTCGCCGACGCTCGTCGCGCGCGGGACTTCGCCGGCTGGATCGAGGCCAACCGTGATGGCATTCGCGCGGCCGCGGAGGCGACCTCCCGGGTGGCCCGCCTTCATCACATCGATCCGTACCTGGCCAACCACATGACCTTCCTCCGGTTCAACTTCGAGACCGGGGACGCAGCCGGCCAGAACATGGTGACGCTGGCCACGGCGGCGGCGTGCTCCTGGATCCTGCAACATTTCGAGGGCGTCCGGCGGTTCTTCCTGGAATCCAACCTGGCGACGGACAAGAAGCCGTCCCATGTGAACATGCTGTGCACGAGGGGCAAACGTGTGACGGCCGAGGCGGTGATCCAACGGGAGGTGCTGGAGACCTTCCTCCGGGCTCGACCGGAATCGCTGGCCCGCCATTACCTCGCGGCCAACGTGGGCGCGCTCCTGGCCGGGACGAACAACAACGGGTTGCACGCGGCGAACGCACTGGCGGCGCTCTTCATCGCCACGGGGCAGGACGTAGCGAACGTGGCGGAGTCGTCCGCCGGGATCGTTTACTGCGAGGTGCAGGAGGACGGGGACCTCTATCTGTCCATCACCCTGCCGTCGCTGATCGTGGCCACGCACGGTGGGGGCACGGGGCTGCCGACGCAGCGTGAGTGCCTGGAAGTGCTGGGCTGCCACGGGACCGGCAAGGTGCGCAAGCTCGCGGAGATCATGGCGGGCGTGGTGCTGGCGGGGGAGCTGTCGCTGGCCGCGGCCATCGCTGCGGAGGAATGGGTATCGAGTCACGAGCGGCTAGGCCGCCACCGCTGAGGGAGGAGGCGATGACGGGCCAGGGACGCCTGTTCAGCGGCGCCGACAGCTCCTGGTGGCACATGGAGGAGCCGACCAACCAGATGGCCATCACAGCGGTGCTGGTCCTGGACGCGCCTCTGAATGAGGACCGGTTGCGGGAGCTGTTGGTTCGCAGGCTTCTGGTCCATGACCGGTTCCACCAGCGCGTGGTCGATCCGCCGTCCGGTCTCGGTCGGCCCCGTTGGGTGGAAATGGAGGGGTTCCGGCTGGATGATCACCTCCGCACGGAGCGGTTGCCGGAGCCCCGGGGAAAGGGAGAGCTCCAGACGCTGGTCGGCCGCGAGATGAGCACGCCTCTCGATCCGAAACGCCCGCTCTGGCGCATGGTCCACGTCGAGGGTTACCGGGGGGGTTCGGCGCTGGTTGCGCGGGTCCACCACTGCATCGCCGATGGCCTCGCCCTGATCCATCTCCTGCTGAACCTGGACGACACGGAGGCCGGCCGGTCCGGGTCCTATTTCGGACTTCCGGCTGTGGCGCCGGCGACTTCCCGGGGCCGCGGGAACGGCGGCGGTCGGGGC
>CAYXJH010000155.1:0-7201 GCA_964465415.1 uncultured Gemmatimonadaceae bacterium | reverse complement strand
GCCTCGTCCTGCACGTACCGCCGGAGCGCGGCTACAGCGCGTTTCTCGGCGCCGGCCGGCGCGTCGGGCGCCAGGACGTGGAGGAAGCGGAGCTGCTCCAGCGCCTGCCGTGCCAGGGTGCCGATGACCCGCGCGCGGAGGCGGTCGTGATCGTTGTGACCGCTCAGCGGGATGAGAACGCGACGGACGCGGTCGAGGTCGAAGTCGTCGGCGGCGTGGAGGACGGCGACATTGCAATGAAGCCGCCCCATGAGCTGATCGATGGAATGGGACGGCGCGTCTGCGGCGTCGGCCGGTGCCTCGCCCTCGGGCGCCTGGGCGAGCCCGAGGAGCACGCTGCTGACCGCCTGCTCGCGCGCGATGCGGGCGATCTCGGACCATGGATCGCTCGCCACCGTGAGCAGGAGCTCCGATACCACGCCCGCGCGGCGCGTGCGAACCAGCGCGTTGGAGAGCGCGGCGTTTCCCTCCTGCATCGCCCTTCGCAGGCCGGCCTCGTCCGTCTCCGGGCCGGCGACGACCACCTGGTGGAGCAGGACGCGGCCCGCCTGGGGTGGCGCGAGCGCGCTCGCAAGGGAAGCCAACCCGCCTGCCCGGGCCGGATTCGCCAACGGGACGAGCACGGAGCGGAATCGTCCCCGGAGTCGTCCGAACTGGGGATCGCCGCCAGCGACCGCGGCGTCGAGCGCCTCGGCACGGCCAGACAGGAAGCTGGCGTAGACGAACGCTCCGAATCCGAGCCAGATCAACAGGAGTAGCCCTGCCACGGGCACGATCACGAGCTGGAAGACGATGAGAAGGGTGCAGGCCGTGACGCCGGCGAGGGGCACCAGGGGGAAGAACGGCGCGGCGAACGCGCCGGGGATACGCCCACCCGCCCGGCGCCTCACCTGCCACGCGCTCACATGGCTGGTCCCGAAGGTGAGCAGGAAGATGAGCGATGCCGCCGCGCCCGCGGCCGCGAGGTCGGGCACCACGAGGATCAGCAGGGCGGTACTCACGCATACGAAGCCGACGGCCGCGACCGGCGCGCCGCTGCGTGGATCGAGCCGCTCCAGACCGCGGGGCAGCGTGCGGTGGCGCGACATGGCCAGGACGACGCGCGAGCCGGCGAGCAGGTTGGCGCGCAGCGCGGTGAGCGTCGAGAGGATCGCCGCCACGATGACCAGCCAGAAACCGAAGGAGCCCAGGTACGACGATGCCGCGACGGCGAAAAACGTTTCCGGGTTGTCACGGGCCAGCCGGGCGGGAGAGTCGATCCCCTCGGGCACGCCCACGCTGCTGACGACCAGCAGGAGTGGGAGGTATATGACCAGCGCGATCGCGAGACTGGCGAACATGGCGCGCGGCACGTTGCTCCGCGGTCGCTCGATCTCGCCTGCGACGCCGGCGATGAGCTCGAAGCCCTGGAACGTGATGAAGGTGAACCCCATGGCGGCGACGACGCCGATGAATCCTCGCTCGAAGAACGGCGTGAGCGGAGCCAGCGCGTCGGCGGGGCCGCGCTGGACCACCACGGCCAGGCCGGCGGCAATCAGGATTCCGAAGACGATCAGCTTGCCCACGTTCTCGACCTGGCCGCCGGCGGCCGCGCCCTTGACGAGGCGGAGCGCGTAGACCGCCGTGGCGCTCAGCGCGAGGAGCAGCGTGACCGCGCGGGCGCCGGCGGTCGTCAGCAGAACGGGAGCGACCGCTTCGATCGCGGCCAGGCCGTAGGCGGCGAACCCCATGGCGTAGAGCACCGCGGCCACGAGGTGGGCCAGGATCATGATCCAGCCGACGCCGAACGCGGCGCGCACCGAGAAGCTCCGCCGGGCATAGACGTATTGCCCGCCGTTGCGGGGGAACGCCGTGGCCAGCTCGGCGAAGGTCAGCGCTGTGAGCATGGCGATGGCGCCGTTGAGCGCGAAGGCCAGGGCCGCCGCCGGGCCGGCCTCGGCGACCGCGACGCCGCCGAGCACGAAGATTCCGCCGCCCACGATGGCGCCCACACCGATCCCGGTCGCGCCCACGAAACCGATGGTGCGGGTGCTCGGTGTGCGCAGAGGATCGGGCGTCAGCATGGAGATAGTGTCCTACATCACGGGCGGCGGGTTGCTGGAGCCGCCCGTACGTCAGCGCTACCGTGAGCGGCCCAGGTGCACGCTGAGCGTGAGGGCCGCGTAGGACCGCAGGTTGTTGAAGTTGCCGATACCGGTCAGTCCCAGCCCCAGCCAGGGATGCGGCGTCCATGCCACATCGCCCTGCGCGGCCAACCCGACGGCGCTAGTGGTAGGCTCCTCGCCCGGACTCACTGGAGAAAGCTGCACAGTATCGATGAACCCGACGCCGAGGGCTCCACGAGCCCACCCCCAACCCGGACGCACTCGGCGCCCATAGAGCAATGCTCCCTCGGTCAGCTCTCGGTCCCATCCACCTTCTGAGGGGGACCCGCCCCACAGGTCGAACCCGAATCCGAGATCGAATGCCTGAGCGCCACGGAGGATGTAGTCGCCGGTGCGGTGAGACAGCGAGACCGAGGCATAGAGGGCTCCGTGGGAGCCGAATCCCCCGCCCGCACTGAAGAACGCCCCTACGGGCGGGGAGACTTCCTGCGCCTGGATCGAGGTGTGGAACAGGAGTCCAACGAGGGCGAAGGCGACACCTTTGCTGCTCAGGAGATTGCACAACGGACATCCTCCGTCGTGAGAAATGACCGTCCGCGCGTCGTGCGATGACGGCTCAGCCCCCCCTGGGGGCGTCCGATACAGGTGTCTCCGTGAGACGGTGGAGCCAATTGGTTGCACGCGTGTCAAGGTGCACGTTGCGGGTGAGCAGGAATCCTGCTCAACCCGGCAACCTGATCGGAGCCGGTGTGGAAGCTCATGATCCGGGTAACGTCGCGCCGTCGCATGGCCGCCACGTGGAGCGCGTCGCGGGCCGACAGCGAGGGTATCCCATCCAGGACCTGGCGCGCGTAGGCCTTGTCCGGATGCGGCGCGCCCACGAGGTACATGGGGATGTCGCTTACTCATACGGATGAGTATGATTACTGTAAGTAGAGCAGTCAAAAAGCGCCACCGGGCGCGATTTCGTGCGGCATGGCACGAACAGCCGCGGCGAATCGCCCGTCGAGCACATGACGCGGCTGCAGCCGTTCCTCCGCGCGCACCCCATCATCATAGAGGGGGGCGCTCCTCCAGGATGACGAGGCCGTCGTGCCGCAGCGCGATGCGCAGGGCAGCCCCGGCCTCCAGGTCCAGGGCTGTGTAGCTGAGGTCGGGGAAGCGGATCTCGAGGCTGCGTCCGTTGGGCAGATCGACCTCCGCGACCCGCATGGACGCGTACGGCCGGACCCGTACCAGGGTCGCTTCGAGGACGTTGGCGGAGACAGCGGGCGTGAGCGGTCGGTCTGGGTAGAGGATCTTGATGTCCTCGGGCCGGATGTACGCCGTCACCTCGTCGCCTTCCCGGACCGGGGCGGTCCCGGCCCGGAGGGTTACCCCCTCCCAGTCGAGGGTCGTGGTGGCACCGGTCCCGGTGACGCGAGCGCGCAGGAGGTTGCGGATGCCCATGATCTCGGCGACGCCCCGGGTCGCCGGGCGGCGGAAGACATCGGCGATGGGGCCGACCTGCTCGATCTGGCCGCGGCGCATTACGGCGATCCGGTCGCCCATGGCGAACGCGTCCTCGAGCTGGTGTGTCACGAGTATCATGACCAGGTCGAGCTCGCGCTGGAGGCGTGCGAGGTCGTGTTGGAGGCGGGTTCGCATGGCGCCGTCCAGGGCGGCGAACGGCTCGTCCAGGAGTACGAGCGGGCTGCCCGTGGCCAGGGCGCGGGCCAGGGCGATGCGCTGCTGTTGGCCGCCCGAGAGCTCGGCGGGATAGCGGTCGGCCAGGTGGCCCATGGAGACGCGGTCGAGAAGGTCACGGGCGCGGGGCTCGGCGCACGGCCGGCGACGCAGCGCATATGCGACATTGTCCAGCGCCGTCATGTGGGGAAAGAGGGCGTAGGACTGCATCACGTACCCCACCCGGCGGTCCCTGGCCGGCAAGTGGATCGCCTTCTCCGAACGCCCCCGTCGGAAGAGGTGGCGTTCGTCCAGCACGATCTCCCCCGCGTCGGCGGCTGCCAAACCGGCGATCAGCTCCAGGAGCATGGTCTTGCCTGCCCCGGACGGGCCGAAGAGGACCATGACCTCCGCGCCTACCTCCAGCCGTGCGTCCAGGCGAAATCCGGGCAGGGCGCGCTCCACGTTCACCCGAAGGCGCGCGTCCGTCATGGCGCCCGCGCGCTGCCTACGTGGCGTGGACCCGGGCCCTGCCGCTCCAGATGCTGGACCACCAGGATGCTGGCGAAGACCAGCACGGTGGTGAGGAGCACCAGGGCGCGGGCGTCGGCGTAGCGGCCGGCCTGGACGGCGTCGTAGATGGCAAGGGGCACGGTCTGCGTGCGGCCGGGGATGCTGCCCGCCACCATGAGCGTCGCGCCGAACTCGCCGAAGGCTCGGGCCGCGCCCAGCAGTACGCCGGCGATGATCCCCCGCCGGGCGAGGGGGAGGGTGATGCGCCCGAAGATCTCGACCTCGGTCGAGCCCAGGGTCCGGGCCGCGTTCTCCACGGCGGGGTCCACGCTGGCGATGGCGGCCTTGGACGCCTGCACCATGAGGGGCAAGCCGACCACGGCGGAGGCCAGCGCCGCGCCCTGCCAGGTGAAGAGGAGGTCGAAGGGGAGCGCCGCCGCCATCGGGTTCGCGGGGCCGGCCCCGATGAGGAGGTAGTAGCCCACCACGCTGGGCGGGAGGACGAGCGGGAGCAGGATCGCCGCCTCGAGGACTGCCTTGCCCGGGAACGTGCGGCGCGCAAAGAGCCAGGCCACGGGCAGCCCCACCAGCACGATGGCGATGGTCGCGACCGTCGTCACCTTGAGGGAGAGCCAGAGCGCGGTGCCGATCACGGGACCACCCTGGCCGTGTCGGGCAACAGGAACCCATGGCGCGCCAGGATTTCACGACCCGCGGGGCCGAGCAGGAACGCCGCGAAGGCCCGGGCCTCCGACTCCTTCGGCCGCTCGGCAATTACGGCGAGGGTCTGGTGCAGGGGGTCGTGGAGCTGCGCGGGGACGGTGACCCATCCTGGACGGTCCTCCCGGACGAGGGAACGAGCGCTGATGGCCACATCCACCGACCGGGCCTCTACGTACTGGATGGTCTGGCGCACGTTCTCGGCGATCACGATGCGTGGCTCGAGCGCCTCCCAGAGCCCCGCGCGCTCCAGGACCTGGTGCGCGGCCCTGCCATAGGGCGCGTGCTCGGGATTGGCCACGGCGATGCGGCGAATGGACGGATGGCCCAGGTCCGCCACGCTCCGAAGCGGCGGGTCAAGGCCGGGAGCGGACACCAACACCAACGGGCCGATGGCGTAGACGGCCTCCGTCTCCGGCCGCGTCCGGCCCGCCTCACGAAGCCGGTCCACCCACGTCGCGTCCGCCGAGAGATACAGGTCCACGGGCGCGCCGTGCAGGATCTGGTGCGCGATCTGGCCCGAGGAGCCGAGCGTTACGTCGATCACGACACCCGTTTGTGCGGAGAATACGGCCCCCAGCTCCGGCATGGCGACGGCCAGGTCGGAGGCGGCCGCTACGAGGAGCCGGGAGCCAGGCCCGTTCTCGCCCCCACCACATGCCAGGGCCACGAGAATGCCGAGCGACGAGACCGTCACGGGGCACGCCTTCCGCAGCGATTGCAGCATGCCGCAATCTGTGCGGGCCGGTGGCCCCTGCCAACCGCGCCGTTGATCTGGTGGGATCACAAGACACTGGCGCGTTTCGCGACCCTCGTTATCATTGATGGTGACAGCGCGTCGCGCTGGCCATAGGACCGGTGCCGGTCCCGACGCGTCCTCCGCCGCGAGGGCGCTTTTTTAATGGAGGTTCGAGCAGTCCCCATGGCCCTTCGCATAGGGTTCGCATACAACGAGAAGCCTGATCCGGAGGATGAGCCTCCCGGTACCAGCCGTCCCCTCGACGACCGATACGCCGAGTGGGACGACCCCTCGACGATCGCGGCCGTAGCGGCCGCGCTGGCCCAGGCCGGAGAGGTGATCCGGCTCGAGGCCGACGAAGATTTCCCCGCCCGCCTCCGGGCGACCCGTCCCGACATTGTCTTCAACGTTGCCGAAGGGCTGCACGGCCCGAACCGTGAGGCCCACGTCCCCGCCATCTGTGAGTTCTTCGACATCCCCTACTCGGGGAGCGACCCCCTGACCCTCGCCCTGGGGCTGGACAAGCGACGGGCAAAGGAGGTGTTCGCCGCGGAGGGCGTGCGCGTGCCACCGGGTGTCGTCGTCCGACGGCTGGAAGAGCGGCAGGCGGGGCTGCGGATCCACCCGCCCGCCATGGTGAAGCCGCTGTTCGAAGGATCGAGCAAGGGCATCCCCGAGTCCGCGCTGTGTGACAGCCCGGACGCCATCCTGGCGGCCCTGGACCGGGTGATCCGGGAATACCGTCAGCCGGCCCTGGTGGAGGAGTTCCTGCCCGGACGGGAGTTCACCTGCGCCATCATCGGAAACGGAGCCCTGGCGCGGACGCTCCCGCTGGTGGAGATCCGATTCGACGCCCTCCCCGCGGGCGCCAAGCCCATTTACGGATACGAGGCGAAGTGGATCTGGGATACGCCAGAGCGGCCACTCCCGATCTTCCAGTGCCCGGCCCGCGTGGACGCGGCCCTTGAGCGCGCCGTCTCGGACGCGGCGCTGGCGGCATACCACGCCCTGGGCTGCCGAGACTGGGCTCGCGTCGACCTCCGGCTCAACGCCGCGGGGGTTCCCCACGTCCTGGAGATCAACCCTCTCCCGGGCGTGCTCCCGGATCCCGACCAGAACTCGTGCTTCCCCAAGGCCGCCCGGGCCGCGGGCCTCTCCTACGCCGCCATGATCCTGGCGGTCCTGGATGCCGCTCTGGCCCGGTACGGGCTCGGCCGATGAGTGTCGCCATCGTGTTCGACGCGACCGCCTCCGGCGGCGGCGGGGAGGAGGGCGAGCTCCCACGCGTCCCGCCCGACGTGGCTGGAGTCCTGGAGGCCGTGGACGGCGTCGCCGGCGCGCTCCGTGGCCTTGGCTACGACCCCGTCCTGGTCCCCGCGACAATGCCGCTGGACGGGCTGCCGGGCTATTGCACCCGGGTGGTGCGCACCCAGGCGCTGCGGGAATCGCCCGTCACCGC
>CAYXJH010000154.1:0-7252 GCA_964465415.1 uncultured Gemmatimonadaceae bacterium | reverse complement strand
GCGGCCCCACGCACCACGTGCTCGTTGGTCAGGACCAGCCCGTCGGCATGGATCACGAAGCCCGACCCCAGCCCCGCGACTCGACGCTCGGCGCCAGGCGGGACGAAGAACTGCTCGTAGAGGGTGCGCGGCCGGACGGTCTCCCGGCGGATCACGTTCACGCTGACCACGGCTGGCGCGACGCGCTCGGCGGCGAGGACGATCGCCGTGCGGCGCGATGCGTCGATTGCCTCCTGCGCTGTCGAGCCCCGGGTCGGCACCGTTGCGCCGGGACGTTCCTGTGCGCTCAGCGTGAGCGCAGGCTCCGCGTTATCGCGCGTGGACCCGGGCGCGTCCGCACACCCGTTGACCGCCGGGAAACACGCCGTCAGCGTCAGAACAGCCAGCGTCGAGAACGTTCGCATACGGTTCCGTCTATTCGCTCCGTCAGATGACGCGCCGGTCTTCGGGGAGCTTCTCCCAGTCCGCCAGGAAGCTGGCCAGCCCCTTGTCCGTGAGAGGGTGCTGCAGGAGCTGCCAGAGCACGTTCGCCGGCATGGTTCCCACGTCTGCTCCGGCCAGAGCCGACTCCACCACGTGCTGCGGGTGGCGAATGGATGCGGCCAGGATCTGAGTCCCGAAGCCGTAGTTGTCGTAGATGACCCGAATCTGACGGATCAGGTCCATCCCATCGGCGGAAATATCGTCGAGTCGACCGATGAACGGGGAGATGTAGGTCGCATCCGCCTTCCCGGCCAGCAGCGCCTGTGTGGGCGAGAAGCACAGGGTGACGTTCACCATGATTCCGTCCGCTCGCAGACGCCGGCACGCCACCAGCCCATCCTCCGTCAGCGGGGCCTTCACGACGATGTTGTCGGCGATCTTCGCCAGCTTCGTCCCCTCCCGCACCATCATATCCGAATCCGTCGCCACGACTTCCGCGCTGATCGGACCGGGTACGGTGGCGCAGATCTCCTGCAAGATCGCCCGCGGATCGCCATCCGCGCCCGCCGCCTTCGACAACAGGGACGGATTCGTGGTGATGCCATCGATCAGACCTGCCTCCGCGGCCCTGCGGATCTCGCCGAGGTCCGCTGTATCAAGGAAGATCTTCATTACCAGGTACCTCCAGGTTCAAGTCGTCTTCATCATAATAGACACGAGCCAGAAAGAGTCCCTCCGCGGGAGCGGGGGCGCTCGTCTCGAGGCCGTCCGTTCGCGTGTCATCCAGCAGCGCCTGGACGTCGGCGACCGGCCGTCGCCCGCACGACGCGTCCACCATCGTTCCGACCAGGTAGCGAACCATGTGGTGGAGGAACCGGTTCGCCACGATCCGGAACTCGAGCCCCCCTGCAGGCCACTCTCGCCAGTGTGCTTGGTGTACCTGGCAGCGGTACCCTCGTTCCGGCTGACCGGTCTTGGCGTACCGCTTGAATGAATGCCACCCCTCGACCTGCGCCGCGGCTGCCGCCAGCATCGCCGGGTCCAGCTCGCCTCTGACCGGCCAGCACCAGCGCCGACGAAACGGGGACCGTGCCGAGGCGCGCGTGCCCACCCGGTAGATGTAGCCCCGGGCCACCGCGCTGTAGCGGGCGTGGAAGTCGGGCGGGGCAGCCTCCGCCGCCGCCACCCAGACGTCCGCCGGCAGGATCGCGTTCAGCGATGCCCGGACCGAGCCGGCCGTCCACTTCTCCGGCAGGTCCGCACTCACCACCTGGCCCGTGGCGTGGACGCCCGCGTCCGTGCGCCCCGCGGCAATCGTGGTGATGCCCACGTTCGCCAGGCGCGACAACGCTCCGTCCACCTCGCCCTGGACCGTCCGGACCCCCGGCTGCACCTGCCAGCCGTGGAAGGCCGAGCCGTCGTATTGCAGCGTCAGCTTGATTCGTCGAGAGCGTTCGGGGGCCACGCGGCGGAAAGTATGGCTCGCAGGAGGGTGGGGCCAGTACGGGCCAACCCCTGGTGGGGATCGATTCGGCTGCTCAGCGGGTGGGGTGGGGCGTCACGACCGCCCGGACCGTCCAGGGTCCCCGGAACACGGGCTTCTCCTGCTCTCGTAACAGGACCACCGTGGTCCCCTTGGGCCCACGGCGCCCGATCATGAAAGGCCGGTCACGTCGGTTCATGCATACCTCCGCATCACTCCCATCACGATTCCCTGAACCCGAACCCGGTCGGCTACGAAGTACATGGGCTCCAACGCCGCGTTCGCCGGCTGGAGGCGGATGCGTCCGTCACGCTCGCGATAGAACTTCTTCACCGTCGTGGACTCCTCGTCCACCAACGCCACCACCATATCCCCGTTCTCCGCCGTCTCCCGGTGGCGCACCACCAGGTAATCGCCGTCCTTGATCTGCTCCTCGATCATCGAATCACCGTTCACCCGCAACACGTAGTGCTCCCCACGCCCGAGCATCTCCTCAGGGACCGCCACCGTCTCCGCCTGGTCGATCGCTTCGATCGGCGACCCGGCCGCCACGTTGCCCAGAAGCCGCAGGGGAACCGCCGCGATGCGGACCGGCGGTGGCACCACTTCGATCGACCGGCTCTCGTTATAACCCTTTCGGATGTAGCCTTTCGTGCGCAAATTCTCGAGGTGCTCGTGGACCGTGGCCAGCGACGCGTACCCGAAACGCGCGGCGATCTCCTCGAAGCTCGGCGCATAGCCGTGGTCCGCCGCGAAGTCTTCGACGAAATCCAGTATCGCCCTCTGTTTCTTCGTCAGCGGCTTCTGTGGCATGCTCATGAGATCGTCTCCGAAGAAAGTCCGAAACAAGGATACCCGAACAAGGACCGAAGCGCAAGGATGACGGCACCGCGATCCCCACACCGGCCGGGTGGACGCACTGCCGCCCATGGAGGGCGATCCGGACCATGAGGGTATTGGGCCGGCCGGACGTGAAGATCTGTGGAGTGTGCGAGCCACAGGACGCCGCGATGGCGGTCCGGTCGGGCGCGACGCACATCGGCGTGGTGCGGGTGCCGGGGCGAAAGCGGACGCGGTCGGTGGTGGCGGCGCGTGCGGTATGTGAAGCGTCGGCGGGCGCGATGCGGGTGGGGGTCTACGCGAACGCGACGAACTCGACGATCCTGCGGGAGGTCGAGACATTGGGTCTGGACGTGGTGCAGCTGCACGGCAGGGAGGGTCCCGATCGGGCGGAGTCCCTTGCCCGGCGTGGGGTGGAGGTGTGGAAGGTTGTGAAGCCGGTCACGGCGGAAGCGTTGCTCGAGGCGGCGCGTCACTTCGCGTCGGTGGACCTCTTGCTGGTGGAGGGCCGGAGTGAGTTGGACCCGACGACGGCGGGTGAGAGGTTTCGGTGGGGCGAGGTGGCGGCGGCGATCGACCTGCTGCCGGTGGGAACGCTCATCGGAATCGCTGGGGGGCTGACGCCGGACAACGTGCAGCAGGCGATCCGGCGATTCCGGCCGTCGCTGGTGGACGTGAGTGCGGGCGTCGAGGTGGTGGCGGGGCGGAAGGATCCTGCGCGCGTGGGGGAGTTCATCCGGCGCGCCCGGGGTGTACGCGAATCGGGCAGGGACGGGCGAGTGGGATGACCGGCGAGAGGCCGTCCATTAGATTGGATACGGCCGCGCGATTTGCCGTGGTGTACCATTGAATCAAACAGAAGCCAGCGTGAAGCAGCCAACGCATGTCGCCGACCCCGGTGGGGACGGCGACACGCTTCGCATCGCGGACGTGGAGACGCTCCTCGCCACGTTGTCGAAGGCGCTGCGTGCGTACCAGCTCTACGAGCCGAACAATCCCGTGTTCCGGCGATTCCAGGACGCATTGCGCCGGGAGTTCAAGAGCCTGTGGAGCCAAACGGACGCATTGAACATCGAGGTCGGTGAGGAGGGGTTCTCCTACGCAGATGCACTGGTCATGCCGGGGAAGGAAAGGGACTCGCTGGCGTTCGCGTTCTACAAGGATGGCATCCGTTTCCTGCGGTTCCTGCCCGGTTTCGAGGATGAAGTGGGCGCGTTCCTGGAGGCCATCCGGCGCGCCCGGCGCCGTGACGATGATGCGGACGATCTGATCTCGGTCCTCTGGGAGGAGGATTTCGCATCGCTCCAGTACGGGTACGTGGATATGCTGAGCGAAGGTGTAGCGATTCCCGTGGCGGAGGGTCCGGAGCCCGCGCCGCTGGAATTGCTGCCGGCTGGCGAGCTGTCCGCGGTCTGGGAAGGGGATACAACGGACTCGGAGATGGGCGAGCGAGGGGGGGCAGCCATGCCGTCCCTCAGCCGCGCGGACTTCGATGAGACCCTCTATTTCCTCGATCCTGGCGAGATGGCGGCGCTGCGGGCGGAGGTCGAGATCGAGATGGAGCGGGATCTGCGCCGGGACGTCCTGTCGGCGTTGTTCGACCGGCTGGAGGAGGCGTCGCGGCCGGAACGGCAGGCTGAGATCATGGACATCCTGGATCAGCTGCTGCCCCTGTTCCTCAGTCGCGGCGACATGCGTGACGCGGCCCGGGTGCTGGAAGAGCTGGATCGTCTGGTGGAACGGGGTGCGGGTCTGCCGGACGAGCTGCTGGAGCGGGTCGAGCGCCTGTTCCAGCGCCTTGGCGATCCGGACGTCCTCGAACAGTTCGTCCAGGCGCTGGAGGACGGGGCGGTGGCCCCCGATTCGGATGATGTCACGGTCTTCTTCAGCCGATTGCAGGCACCGGCGCTTCCTATCCTGATCCGTTTCGCGGAGACCTCGGACGTAGCCGGGGTGCGCGGCCGGTTGGCGGCGGCGATCGATGGTCTGGCGGCACGGTTCCCGGCCGAGGTGACCTCTCTGCTCGCGTCCGACGAGAGTCCCATGGTGAAGGGGGCGGCGCGTGCCGCGGGCCGCGTGGGGTTGGGCCCGGCGGTCCGGGCGCTCCAGACCACGCTGGGCCATCCCGACCCCGAGGTGCGGATGGCGGCGGTCGAGGCCCTGGTTTCGATCCGTCTCGCCCCGGCGCTCAACGCCCTGACCGTGGCGTTGCGCGACCAGGATCGAGGGGTCCGGATCGCAGCGGCACGGGCCCTGGGGGCCGTGCGCTTCGCTTCCGCGCGGGACGCGCTGGCTAGCGTTCTGGACGGGCGTCGCCTGAAGGATGCGGACCTCACCGAGAAGATGGCCTTCTACGAGGCGTATGGCGCGGTGGGTGGGTCGGCCGCCGTCGAGCGGTTCGACCGTGTGCTGAACGAGAAGGGGTTCCTTGGCCGCCGTTCTCCGAGCGAGCTGCGCGCCTGCGCGGCCCTGGGGCTCGGCAAGGTGGCCACGCCGGCTGCACGGGAAGCGCTGGAGAGGGCGAGGCATGCGCAAGACCCGATCGTGCGCAACGCGGTTCTCCGGGCCCTGAAGGAGGAGGGCGACTCGTGACGGGGCAGGCGACGTACACGGTCGATAGCAGCGCTGCCCTGCAGCGACAGGGTCGCGCCCTGCTCGTCGGGTTGTATTCGGCGTTGCAGGCGCTCCGGTTGTTCCCGCTGGAGAACCAGACGGCGCAGAAGGCTTTGGACGAGCTGCATCAGGCCGCGGTCCGGGTGGCGGACCGTGAGGATGGGATCGAGGTCAGCCTGGTGGGCGACTTCATCTTCCTGAACGACGTCCGGATCCGCCTCGACCTGTCCACGTACGCGGCGTTCTCGCTGATCTCGGCCTCGCTCCAGCGCCACCGGATCGGCACCGTCCATATCGCGCCCGGGATCCGGCGCGACGAATGGCCGCCGTTCCTGGCACTGCTCCTCGGCGCTTCATCGGCCGCGGACGACGCATACGAGCAATTCGAGCGGCGGCTGTCCGCCACGGCCGTCGAGCACGTTACGGTAGGGCAGGAGCGGGAGCGGGCGCGTCTGGATCGCGATGAGGATGGCTCGAAGGAGGCGGCGAAGCGGGCATACTTCCAGACGGTGGAGGTGGCCAAGGGCGTGCTCGGCGATACGCGTCTCGGCAAGTCGGTGAACGCGCGGCGGGTCAAGCGTGCGGTCCAATCCATCGTGGACCAGGTCCTGAACAACGAAACCTCGATCATGGGGATGACGGCGCTGCGCGACTACGACGACTACACGTTCACGCACTGCGTCAATGTCTGCATCTTCAGCGTGGTCCTGGGCCAGAAGCTGGGGCTGACCAAGCTCCAGCTGTACGAGCTGGGGCTTGGCGGGCTCTTCCACGATCTCGGGAAGATGCGGATCGACCCCGACGTCACCACGAAGCCGGGGGCGCTGGACGACTCGGAGTTCGCGCTGATGCGCGAACACCCCACCGAGGGCCTGCTTGCGTTGTTCAACATGCACGGGTTCGGCGAGGTCCCGTTCCGTGCCATGCTCATGGCGTACGAGCATCACATGAAGGTAGACCTCTCCGGCTATCCACCCAGCAAACGGTCCCGGACGCCGACCCTGTTCAGTCGGATCGTGGCGGTGGCGGACGCATTCGATGCGGCCACCTCCGTGCGGGTGTACCAGTTGAGCCCGTTCCGACCGGAAGACGCGTTGCTGGAAATGCGGGACAACCCGGCCCGGGGCTTCGATCCGCTGCTGGTGAAGGCGCTGATCAACGTCACCGGTATCTTTCCCGTCGGGACGCTGGTGATACTGGACACGCACGAGCTGGCCGTGGTGGTGGCACCCAATCCCGACCCGGAGCGGCTCCACGAGCCGGTGGTCAAGGTGATCTACGACGCGGTCGGTGTGCCGCTGGCGGAGCCGATCACGGTCAACCTCGGTCCCCGTGCCGAGGATCCGGCTGGGCGGTCGCGCAGGATCATCATGACGGCGCGGCCGGACCGATACGGCATCGACGTCGGCTCGTATTTCCTGTGATCTACCGATCGGCGAGCCGGGCGGGGAGGTCCGGATCCGGCTCGACGAACAGAGTGGCGACCTGATCCGGGATCACGGCGCCCGGCGGGGCCTTGCGCGGCTTGCGCACGTGCTTGCGTCGGGTCCAGTCCACGGGCACGGTCCCGGAGGTTCGGGCGCGGCTGTTGAGAGCCGCCAGGACGGCGGCCTCGATCAGGTCGCGCTGGGGTGGCCTGTTGACCCGGTCGGCCCAGCGCAGGATGACGTGGGCACCGGCGGCGTCCCGCGCATGGAGCCAGATGTCGTCGGGTGAGGCGTGACGGAATGTGAGGTCGTCGTTCGCGCGACCGGTGCGTCCGACGCGGATCTCGAGGCCGCCCGAGCTGCGAAACCGCCGGTAAGGCAGCCGGGTCTCCCCGGCCGTGCCAGGGCCTGCGGGTGGCCGGATCTCCTCGAGCCAGGCGGCGGGGCCGGCCCCGGGGACTGCGCC
>CAYXJH010000153.1:0-7288 GCA_964465415.1 uncultured Gemmatimonadaceae bacterium | reverse complement strand
CGTCGTGCTTCGGGACCGCCGACGCCTACATCCCCATGCTCGCCGGCGCTGCGCTTGATGACACCTTCCTCCGCTCGGCCTTCGGTCGGCTCGCCGCGGAGGGGGCGCTGCGGGATCCGGCGGTGCTCCGGGCTGCCCTGAATTTCGAGCCGGCGTTCCGCGACGCCCCCCAGGACCGGGTCTACCCGCTCCTCGCTCGACACGACCAGTTCATCCGGTACGAGAAGCAAGTGGCCTCCTATGGCGGGCTGCCGGCCTCGGTGATCGAGCGCGGCCACGCCACCGCGGCGCTGTCTCCCGCGCTGCTCAGGGCCCACATCGCCCGCCACCGACCCGCCGGCGAAAGGCGAACGGCGAACGTGAGATGAGCCGGGGACTCTCCCCACCGAGAAGTTGAGGGAGTTCCCTACAGACAAAGCCAGCGCGGCCATTCATCTTGCACCTGGAGTCGGCGCCCGTCCACGTCCCGGGACCTACATGAACGAGCCCGCGCTGATCCGGACCAAGCTCAGTCCGCCCGGCCTGCCCCCAGGGGTGATCCGGCGGCCGCGGATCTGTGACCGTCTGGATGGCCACGCCGGGCGGCTCGTACTGGTCTCCGCCCCGGCCGGATTCGGCAAGACGGTCCTCATTCTCGACTGGTTGGCCCGGAAACAGGCTCCGGTGGCCTGGCTCTCGGTGGACCGGCTCGACAACGACCCCGTACGGTTCTTCGCCCACCTGGCCGCGTCGGTGGATCAGCTCGACGTGCCCGGCGCGAAACCCGCCGCCGCACTGCTCCGCGGAACTGTGCCCCGGGACGGCGCGCTGGCGCCGACCCTCCTGGAGGTGTTGTCGGAGCTGGGTCCGGAGCCGGTTGTGGTCCTGGACGATGTCCATGAGCTCGAATCGCGCGACGTCCTTTCCTTCCTCGACGCATGGGTCCGCGCCCCGACGCCGGGGCCCCGTCTCGTGCTTCTCACACGCGTGGACCCGCCGCTCGCCACCGGTCGGCTCCGGATGGAAGGCGGCCTTCTCGAGCTCCGGGAGCGGGACCTTCGCTTCACCGTTGCGGAGGCCGCAGACCTGTTCGAGGCGCTGATCCCCGGCGTGGCCGACGACGCCGTGGTCCGGCGGATCGGAGAGCGGACGGAAGGTTGGGTGGCCGGGCTCCGGATGGCGGCCATTGCGCTCCGGGATTCGGAGGACCCGGTCGCGGCGGCGGAGTCGTTCGCGGGCACGCACCGGTACGTGGTCGACTACCTGCTCGAGGAAGCGGTGGAGCGGCAAACGCCGGAAATGCGCAAGTTTCTGCTCGACACCAGCGTTCTCCACCGGTTCCAGGCAGAGACCTGCGTGGCTGTAACGGGTGATCCCCACGCGGCCGTGCGGCTGGCCGAGGCGGACGCGGCGAACCTCTTCCTGGTCCCGCTTTCCGGAGGCGACGGGTGGTACCGCTTCCATCACCTCTTTGCCGAGCTGCTCCAGTTCCGGCTGCGGCTGCTCGAGCCGGAACGGGTAGACCTCCTCCACGGCCGTGCCAGCGTCTGGTTCGAGAAGCAGGGAGACATCGAGACCGCCCTCGACCACGCCGCCCGGATGACGGATCCCGATCGGCTCCTGGACCTGCTGGATTCTCACGCCATCGATTTCCTGGCCCGTAGCCAGGTGGCCACCCTGCGAGGGTGGCTGGACCAGGTGCCCGACCTGCTCACGAGGCCCTACCCCATGGCCCTCGCCGCGGCGGCATGGACGCGGGTTCTCACCGAGAGAGCCCCCGACCTGGACCCGATCCTACGCGCTGCGGCCACAGCCCTCGAGCGGACGCCGGCGGAGTACGACCCTCTGCGCCGGGCCCGCGCCGCCGCTCAGCTCGAGGTGCTACGGGCGTTCGAAGCACGATATGGCGGGCGCCTCGACGACGCGCTGGAGATCAGCGCCCGGGTGGTGCCCACCATCCCCAACGAGGATGCCTTCATCCGGGGGCTGGTCCTGTTCAACATGGGCAGGACCCGGATGGGCCTCGGCCAGATGCCGGACGCCCTCGAGCTGTTGCGGCAAGCGTACGACGACCAGCTGCGGTCGGGGAACCTCTACCTGGCCCTGGCCGGAGCAGCGCACTCGGCGGCGGTCCTTGCCCAGCTCGAGGGGGTCCAATCCGCGAGCAAGTCGCTGTCCGCCACGACGGCGTTCGCGGAGCAGCGCGGGCTCGCCTCACTTCCGGCCTTTTCGACCGTCCTCTACCAGCTCGGTAATGTCCAGTACCTCGCCGACGCACTCGACGACGGCGTCGATTCCTTCCGGCGTGCACTGGACCTGAGCCGTGGCTCGCGCTTTCCCGAGGGACACGCCAACGCCCTGGTCGGACTGGCGCGCGTGGCCATCGCCAGGCGGAGGTTCGAGGAGGCCGAGACACTGCTCGACGAGTTGGCCAGCCTGGCGCGGGTCATGAACATCATCCTCCAGGACACGACCGTCGATCTGGAGCAGGCGCGGCTGGCCCTCGCCCTGGAGCTGGCCGGACTGGGGCCGCCCGTCCCGCCTATGGATGTTCCGGACTCCGACGGCCGCTGGAACACCACGGGTGAGGCGGCGGCGGTGTTGGGGATGTGGCAGGCAGCCCGCGCCGGCGACCATGACCGGGTGGCGGAACTCGCGGACCGGCTGGTCCAGGAATCCGAGCCCCTTCAGCGTGGCCCGGCCCTGTGCGCCGGCCTGATGGGCCAGCTCATTCCCGAAGGACGCGAGACTGGTCGTTGGGAACGACTCGACCATGCACTGCGGCTCGCCGCCATGCGCGGGTACGTGCGGCCGATCCTGGAGGGCGGTGAGCCGGTCCGTGCCCTGCTCCAGGCGGGCTCCGGTCGCCTGTCCACGCCCGCTGCCCGGGCCCACGCCCGGCTCCTCCTGGACCGGTTCGACGCGCAGGACCGGAGACCGGCCACGATGGACGGTCCCCGCCTCATGGAGCGGCTGACCGACCGGGAGGAGGAGGTCCTACAGCACCTCTTCACCGGCGCCAGCAACAAGGCCATCGCGCGGTCGATGTACGTATCCGTCGAGACGGTGAAGACCCACCTCAAGAACCTCTACGGGAAGCTGGGCGCGCGGGACCGCAGGAGCGCCATCGCGCGAGCCCGCGAGCTGGGGCTCGGCTCCCGCGAGGACGTGCCGGCCTCGTAGCGGCTTCACCCGGTCGTCCCTCTCCCTGGTTCACCCCACGACTCCCCCGACCGCACTTCGGAGGGGGGAGGCATCCGCAGTGACCCGGTGCCAACCTTCTCGTGAGTTCTGAAGCAACGCTGCCGAGGAGTCGATATGGATAGGCCAAGCACTGGAGCCCTGCGGTCGGAGCTCCGCTACCGCCTGGTGGTCGAGGGGCAGCTCGGCTCCGAATGGCGCGATTGGTTCGCCGCCGAGACCGTCCAAACGGACGAAGAGACCACCGTGATCGAGCTTCGCATCCGGGACCAGGCCGAGCTGCACGGCGTTCTGCGCCGCGTTCACGACCTGCACCTTCGCCTCGTATCCCTTACGCGCGTCACCGCCAGCCAGGACCACGAGGGGGACCGATGAAGATTCGACTCGACCGGGTGTGTCTGCTGGCCGCAGCACTGACGGGGTGCGCATCCGTGCCCCCGGCGATTCCCGTGTACGCGGACGCCGACCAGGTCGGCGTCCTGGTCGGTGACTGGGCAGGTTCGTACGCCTACGAGCAGGGGGAGTGGCGAAGCGGCTCCATCGCGTTCGTCCTTGGGGCTGCCGGCGACACGGCGCGGGGCGACGTGCTCATGATGGTCCCACCCGATCCGACCATACCCGCCTCCGATGCGACCTCCCAGTGGGTGCAGGTCCAGCCGGCCAACCCGGTCGGCCAGGTCCTGTCCATCAGCTTCATCAGAGCCGCGGGCGGAGCCGTCATGGGGGAGCTCGATCCGTATGTCGACCCGGCGTGCCGCTGCGTGCTCATCACCAGGTTCGCGGGTCGGGTGGAGGGCGAGACCGTTGTGGGCAGCTTCACGTCTCGCCGCGCCGATACCGGCGAGGTCCGAACGGGTCGCTGGAAGGTATCGAGGCGTCACGAGTGAGTGCTGCGGTAACGAACACGGGCGTGGAGCGGGTGATGAACATGAGAATGGTGCTGGTCGCGGCCGTAGCGGCCGCTGCCATGGCGATCGCCGGAGGGGCCCAGGCCCAGGCCCAGAGCCCCGAGGTGACGGGCCGCGACACGCCCTCCTACCCGAATCGAGGCTCGGCCTCGCGCTGGAGCATTGGAACGAGCCTGACCTATCCGCTGGTAAGGATCTATCAACTCCGCATTGGCTACGCCCTTGACGACAGGCACCAGCTGGTCTTCGGCCCCTGCTTCCAGAACTTCCGCCACGAGAGTTTCACGGCCCGGGCGTACACGCTCCTGCTCGGCTATCGATACTGGGTTGGTGACGGCCTCAACCTGGAGGCAGAGCTCTATCCGGCATACAACAGCCTGCGCTCCCATGTCACCGGGTCGAGCTACCCGGGTGTGGAGCTGTGGGGCGAGCTCAAGATCGGCTACCGCTTCGACCTGGGCGATCGGTGGTACATCCAGCCGGCCCCGGGCGTGGGCTTCGGAATACTCCGGACCAACCCACCCCCGAATTTCGACCAGGAGATCAAGTCGCCGACCTTCGTCCCGCAGCTGATCCTGGGCTTCAAGCCTTGAGGTCAACGCTTCCGATCCCCCATCCACTCCCACTCCTGGATACCCTGCGGGTGAGGCGGTTCACCCTACAGAACGACGATCATAAGGCGCGGTAAGGACACAAATCAGAACGGGAGCAGGAATGATGAATAGGAACAGGCGTTTGATTGCGGCCGCGGTAACCCTCGCCGCGGTGACCTTCGCCGCGGCCACCTTCGGGGCAGCGCCGGCCCTGGCCCAGGACAGCGGCGTCGGGGGGCCCGAGGCCCGGGCGTACCTGATGGTCGGCGGTGTAGGCTTCGACCTGGACGGGATCAACGGCGCCCTGGCCGGCCGGGGATTCGATGAAGTGAGCGGCAACATGGTCTCCGTCGGCGGCGGCGGCCACGTCGTGCTGGGGCGGTGGATCGTGGGCGGTGAGGGGTTCGGCCTCATGCCTCGGGAGTCGGACACTCCCGCGGGCGACTGGGGCGCCCGGGTCAGCGGCGGCGGCGGCCTCGTCAATCTCGGGTTCACGGCAGTCCGGGTAGGCGGCACCTCGATCTATCCGCTCATCGGAGTCGGTGCCGGCGCCCTCTCGCTGGAGATGTCCGAGCGGACTTCGC
The DNA here is from genome assembly GCA_964465415.1 of uncultured Gemmatimonadaceae bacterium. GTDB lineage: Bacteria > Gemmatimonadota > Gemmatimonadetes > Longimicrobiales > RSA9 > SLCC01. Next base: position 2,023 of record CAYXJH010000153.1, on the reverse strand, counting down.
CCACGTTCGATCAGGTCATGGCGAATCCGGGTCGCGGGTCTTCCCTCACCCAGGTGACCATGCTGGTCCAGCCGGCCATCGGCCTCGACCACTTCGTCCCGGTGGGGACGGCTGACGGTTTCCTGGCGGGATTCGTGGTCGGCGTTCGCGCAGGGTATACCTTCGCGCCCACCACCAGCGACTGGTATCTCGACACCATGCGACTTCCGGGAGGGCCCAAGCAGGGAATGGAGGGGGCGTTCGTCCGCGTCATGATCGGTGGCGGAACGCGCATGCTTCCGCGGGGCGGCGACGTCGCCAGCTCGAAGTAAATCCAGCAGTCCCTAAACGTGAACCAAGGAGATAGTGCAATGAAACGGATGATCATGGCGCTCGCGACCCTGTCCGTGGCCACAGCGCTGGTCGCGACCCCCGTCCACGCCCAGGGCCGCTGGGAGCTCGAAGTCCGCGGCCACTCGGCCATCGCCACCCAGGACGGCACGCGGGACCATCACGAGTACGGATTGGGCTTCGAAGGCGTCGTCAACTACCGGTTCCTCCCCCACATGGCGGTCTACGCCGGTTGGAACTGGACCCACTTCGCCGCCATCGATGCCATCGCCGGGCCCAACATGGACCTGGAGGAGACCGGCTACGTGGCGGGGCTGCGCTTCGAGCACCCCTTCCGCACCGAGGGCGGCCCCGCGGGCTGGCTGCGTGCGGGCGCCACCTACAACCACCTGGAGTTCGAGAACGCCGACGGCGAGCTGGTTTCCGACTCGGGCCACGGCCTGGGCTGGGAGGCCGCAGGGGGCGTGGCGCTGCCCGTTGCCCGGGGTTGGAGCGTCAAGCCGGGACTGCGCTACAGGGCCATCTCCCGTGACCTCAACCTCCCTAGCGGGACGACCACGGTGGACCTGCAACACCTGTCTCTCGAGGTTGGCTTCGCCCGCCGGTTCTGAGAACCGCCGAGGGCCGGCCGGGACAGCCCCGGCCGGCCCTCAATGGTCAGGGAACGGGACCCCCTCGGCTGGAGAAGGAATCATGTCAGGCCTGGTCCTGCCAGGAACGATCACGGTCGGGATCCTCGGAGCACTCGGCGTGGCCGTAGCTGCTACAGCCATTGCCTACAGCCCCGGAACGCCTCGCCCAATCGTGGACCAGAACGGGGTCGAAGTACCAGGCAGCCTTTCCGAGAAGTCGTTCATCGAGATCAACGGCGTTGAGCAGGGCGTCTTCATCAAGAGCCGAAGCACGGCGCTGCCAGTGCTCCTCTACCTGCACGGCGGCATACCCGACTACTTCCTCACCGCCCGGTACCCGACCGGCCTGGAGGACCTCTTCACCGTCGTCTGGTGGGAACAGCGTGGCTCCGGCCTCTCCCACGCCGCAGCGGACCCCTCGGAGTCGATCACCGTCGACCAGCTCATCAGCGACGCGATCGAGCTGACGGAGTACTTGCGAAGGCGGTTCCGCCAGGACCGGATCTACCTCATGGGTCGTTCCGGCGGGACCTTCATCGGCATGCAGGTCGTGCAGCGTGCTCCGGAACTGTTCCATGCCTACATCGGCGTCGGTCAGATCACGGACCAGCTCGAATCGGAGCAGCGCGCCTACGAGTACATGCTGGGTCGCTTCCGGGAGTCGGGCGACACGAAATGGGTCAAGCGGCTCGAGGCCACATCGGTCGAGCACGGCACGCCGCGGGAGTACCTGCGAATCCGGGACGGCGCCATGCACAGGCTCGGCGTCGGCACCATGCGCGAGACGAGGTCCATCGTCTCCGGGCTGTTCGTGCCTTCCTTGCTGTTCCCGGAGTACACGGTTCGCGAAAAGTGGAACCTCTGGGCCGCGAAGGCGCGCCACGGAGTGAGCGCCATGTGGGAGCCGATCATCTCCACCGATCTGCGCCAGACCGTGCCGGAGGTGCAGGTACCGGTCTACCTTCTCCATGGCGTTCACGACTACACCTGCTCCTACAGTCTGGCCCGCTCGTACGCCGCGGAGCTGCGCGCTCCGGTGAAGGGGTTCTACTCGTTCTCCA